>JBKBPW010000021.1:0-21156 GCA_046292975.1 Thermodesulfovibrionales bacterium | reverse complement strand
ATATTTTATATCATCCAAAAACCTAATGAAAAGGAGGCTTTGCTGTTTTTTTGATTCTTTCTATCGGCAAATTACAGGTGATCTGATGATCTGGAATGCTTCCCCGTCGGAATCACCACTGCGTAAATATCCTTCTGATCTTTTAATCCCGGTAAAATAGAAAGAGAGCAATCTCTGATATAATAATTAAAAAGAAAGGAGGGCTTTATGAAGCCAGAGGATAAGATAAAAGAGATATTAAAAAGGCTTAAAAGGCTTTATCCTGAACCAAAGACAGCCCTGAATTTCTCAAGTCCTTTTGAATTACTTGTTGCAACAATCCTCTCTGCACAGACAACTGATAATCATGTAAATAAGGTTACAGAGGCTCTTTTTAAAAAATATAGGTCCATAAAGGATTATGCAGAGGTATCACTTGCTACACTTCAAAAGGATATCAGTTCTATTAATTTTTATAAAAATAAAGCAAAATACATAAAAGAGGCTGCAAGGATGGTCATGGATAGATTCAATGGCGAGGTGCCAAGGACAATGGATGAACTCATGACACTGCCAGGGGTTGCAAGAAAGACAGCAAATATCCTTTTATCAAATGCCTTTGGAATAAATGAAGGTATTGCCGTAGATACCCATGTAAAAAGACTTTCTCAGAGACTCGGCCTGACAAAGAATGAAGATCCTCAGAAGATAGAAAAAGACCTGATGGAGATTACCCCGAAGGAGGAATGGTCAAATCTCTCCCATCTGCTTATATTTCATGGAAGAAAGGTCTGTCAGGCAAAAAGGCCAAATCATAAAGAGTGCATCCTTTATGACATCTGTCCATCAAGAAATATATAAAGGTTAAGACAGAAACTCCTCTGAAAAAGGATTTTCCTTGAGTTCGTTCTCCACTGTGCTTTCAGGCCCATGGCCCGGAAGTATCTTTGTATGAGGAGGAAGGGATAATATCTTTTTAAAGGAATTTTTAAGGTCATCCATACTTCCTCCATAAAAATCTGTCCTTCCCACAGAACCTGCGAAGATTGTGTCACCTGTAAAGACAACTCCATTACCATACAGACACAATCCACCAGGACTGTGACCGGGTGTATGAAGGACTTTGAATTCCGAGTTTGCAATCCTTATACAATCATCATCATTAAGGAACACATCAGGCTCGGGAAGTTTATTTATATCATATCCAAAAAATAACGCCATATCCCTTGCACCTTCATATATCTCCTTTTCAGCTTCGTGAATTGCTACCAGTGCATCTGTTTCCTGCTTTAATTCTGGTAATGCTCCTACATGGTCAAAATGTGCATGGGTGCAAAGGATATATTTAACCTTGAGCCTGTTTTCTTTTATAAAATCAATGATCCTGTCAGGCTCATCACCAGGGTCAATTACTAAGGCTTCTCGGGTCTCTTCATCCCAGACAATGAAGCAGTTTGCCTGAAGAGGGCCTACTGACATTACATTAATCTTCATCTCTCCCTCCTCTTTTTTTAAACATATCTTTTAAAAATAAAAACTCCTCACTTTTAAGAAGATATGTAATTGTAATATAAAAAACAGGTCCCGTTACAATAGCCGTTGACAGGGATAAGATCTTTGAATCACTGAACTCAAGGCTGATAGAGTAAATAAATCTCACAAAAAATGCCATCAGCAGAGATGCAAGGAAGGTCCTCAGTGTGGATAGGACAATAGCTGATGTCCCTGGGCTTCCAAATCTTTTTCTCAGGAAATAATAAAGGAGTGTAAGATTAGTCCATGATGCAATAGAGTTTGCAAGGGCTAGTCCTCCATGTTCAAGAAATCTCATAAGGATAATGCTTGCAATTATATTAATAATCATACCTGTAGCAGCGATCTTTACAGGTGTCTTTGTGTCCTGGGTAGAATAAAAAAAGGCGGTCATGATTCTTACACCAACTATTGACCATATGCCAAGACTGTAAAAAAATAGTGCATAGGCTGTCTGGAGTGTATCATTATGACTGAATCTTCCTCTCTCAAATAAGACTTCTATTATCTCTATCCTCAGGACAATAAGCCCTACCATTGCAGGAATGGTTATATAAAATAACAGTCTTATTGCAAAGGAAAAGTCCTTTTTTAATAGCTCATATTCACCTCTTGAGGCATGCTCAGAAAAGAAAGGCAACACTGCCATACCCATGGCAACACCAAAGATACCAATAGGAAACTGTATAAGCCTCATGGAATAATAGAGATAGGTAATGCTACCCTCTTTTAAAAAAGAGGCAAGTATGGTGCTTACAAATATATTTATTTGGCTTACCGCCATAGCCATTGTAGCCGGTACAAGTAAAAGGGCAATCTTTTTTAATGCCTCATGTTTAAATTCTCGGTCAGGCCTGAGGTCATAACCCTGTTTAAAAAATGATGGCACCTGAAATAAGAACTGAAAGAGACCCCCAAGGGTGACTCCAATTGCTACTGAGATAATCGGAGGTGAGATGTATCTGCCAAAGATTAAAAGGCAGAAAATAATGGATAGATTTAACATAACAGGTGCGAAGGCAGGAATAAAAAAAACCTTTTTTACATTCAATGCACCCATCACAAGGCTTGCAAGGCTGATAAAGAGGAGAAAAGGGAACATTATCCTTGTGAGCAATACAGTGAGATTGAATTTCTCAGGCAGTGGGATAAAACCAGGGGCTATTAATTTCACAATCAAAGGAGCAAAAACTATACCGCAGAGACTGATGGTACCAACCACTATAACTATAAAGGTGAATACAATCCTTACAATCCTCTTTGCCTCTTCTTCACCCTTCAATGTCCTTTGTTCTGTAAGGACAGGTATGAAGGCAGAGGACATGGAGCCTTCTGCAAAAAGCTCCCTGAGAAGATTTGGTATCCTGAAGGCAACAAAAAATGTATCAGCCACAAGGCTGGCACCGAAGAAACTTGCGAGCACCATGTCCTTTATGTAGCCAGATATCCTGCTAATGAATGTAGCAAAGGACATTAAAAAGGCTGATAGTGTAATCTTTCTCTTTATATCACTCATCTTCAATCTTCAGGATAAGGAATCTCTTTGTATCTTCTTGAACCTTATACCTGTCATCCATCCTGAAACCCATTATCCAGACAATATTGCCACCCTCTTCAACCACAGGTATGGAATATCTTTCATCCCTTGGGATCTTTAAATCAGTAAAAAAATCCTGAAGCTTCTTCCTCTTTCCAAATCCAAAGGGATAAAAATAGTCTCCAGGTTTCCAGGGTCTTACAAGGAGATTATCCTGGCCTATTTTGTCCCTGTCAATAACAATTCTTTTCTTTCCATCACCGAGATCATCAGGTCTTGACTCCATGCACACTGCTGTAAGTTTATAACCCTTCTCTTCAATATTTATACTCCCGGGTATGGGAAGGACATACTCTTTTAGTCTTAAAGGTGGCTCAGAGGTAATAGTAAATAAAGAATATCCCTTTATTGCCCTTATGTTACCTTTAATATACACCCTATCTCCAGTATCTCCTTTTTTTATTAGTTCAGTCATCTCCTCAATGTGGACAAAACTAAGACCCCTCAGGCTAAATACCTCATCAACTGCCCTTCTTAACAATCTTCTCAATATCCTTTTATCAATTACCTCAAGAGGTTTCAGAAAGAGTTCAATCATTGAATCAGTCTTTCTTGAAATGGATCTCATGAGTGCCTTTGTGACCTCTATTTCATAGAATTTTTCTTCCTCTGAAAATATCTCTGCTAATCTTCCAAGGGTCTTGATAATTGATGGGTTTTTCTCCTTAAGCAGTGGAAGGACCTTTAATCTCACCCAGTTTCTCAGGTATCCTGCCTCAAGATTTGAAGAATCCATTACATAGTGAAGGCTGTTCTTAAAAAGATAGTCCTCAATCTCTTTCCTTTCAATCTCTATCAATGGTCTTATAATATTTCCCCTTACAGGAGGTATACCCTGAAGCCCTTGGGGGCCTGTCCCTCTTATGAGTCTCATTATAATGGTCTCTGCCTGGTCATCAGCATTGTGACCAATAGCTATTGCCTGTGCCTTTTTTTCAAGAAGGACCTCATTAAGGGCATTGTATCTCAATTGCCTCGCAGCCTCCTGTTTGTTTTTACCTGTAGCCTTTACATAGCCCAGCACGTCTATCTCCCTGACAATCAGCTCATAACCAAGGGATCCCACAAATCTTCTGCAGAATTCTATTTCGCGGGGGATTTCCTCAGGCCTTAAGCCATGATTTACATATACAGGAATAAGAGCAATCTGCAATCTATCTTTAAGATTATGAAGCACATGCATGAGACAAACTGAATCAGGTCCACCTGAAAGACCTGTTATCACCAGATCACCAGGCCTTAGCATTTCAAATCTCTTTATTGTATTTATCACCCTTTCAATGATATTCACAGATTTTCTTCCTCAATGGGGATATAGGCCTTGGGATTAAGATAAAGGTTTGATAGCCTCCCTGCCCTGAAATGATAATAACCTGCCACAGCTATCATAACAGCATTGTCTGTGCAGTATCTCGGAGGAGGGATATGAACAGTAATGCCAAGTCTTTCAGAAAGGGACCTGAATCTTTTTCTGAGTTCACTGTTTGCAGCAACACCACCTGATATAATAACCCTGCTTAGACCTTCCTTTTTCAAGGCCCACTCAACTTTTTTCTCAAGTACATCCATTACAGATGCCTGAAAGGATGCGCATAAGTCAGGAAGGAGCCCATTGAGTCTTTCAGGAGAAATAGACTTTACGAAATTGAGCACTGCTGTCTTAAGACCACTGAAACTGAAGTCCATGTCCTCAGGTAGATATGGTCTTGGAAAGGCAATGGCATCAGGTCTTCCATCCCGGGCAAGTTTATCTATTACAGGACCACCTGGATAGCCAAGCCCGAGTAGTTTTGCAACCTTATCATAGGCCTCTCCTGCAGCATCATCACGGGTTTTACCGATTTCTCTGTATCTTAAGGGAGCATCAACCCTTATCAAAGATGTATGGCCTCCAGAAACTATAAGAGCAAGAAAGGGAAATTCTATATCTTCAAAGGGCATAACTGAAAAGATATGGCCCTCAATGTGATTTACTGCTGCCAAAGGTATATCCCTAACAAGCGATATCCCTTTTGCAAAGGAACACCCAACAAGAAGGGAGCCTATTAATCCAGGCCCATAACAAACAGATATGAGGTCAATATCCTCAAGACCTGTGCCTGCCCTATCAAGGGATTCAAGAACCACAGGACAAATGATTTCTATATGTCTTCTTGATGCAAGCTCCGGTACTATGCCTCCATATTTTTTATGAATCTCGGCCTGGCTGGATACAATATCAGAGAGGATAGTTATGCTGCTGTCCACACTTATCACAGAGGCAGATGTATCATCACAGGATGTATCAATCCCGAGGATGAGCATATATTACAGACCCTCTATAACCCTTACACCCTGAGGAGGCACAAACTCAAAGACCTTATCCTGAAGCCCTGAATTTATCACCACATCTTCAAGTTTTATGTCTATAATATTCATAGCACTATCTGTTATCTTTAATCTCTTAATGGGAAAATCTCCATCTCCTGAATAGAGCTCAATGGACTTTACATTGCCCATCTGGGCTTTAGGTGTCAGGATAAGCCTATCCTCTTGTTCTTTTATCTCAAAATCTCTTTTTATATTTCCAAATCCTCCAAGAAGGGCAATAGGTGCCTGACCATATTTTGAGGGGTAAAATCTTCCTTTTAAGACCTGTTTTTCTTTCTTCTGGTAGATGATAAGTGTATCTCCTGATATTATGACATCCTGTGGAGACTTTCCTTTATAAGACCATTTAAACAAAGATGGTATTTTTATAAAGAATTCTCCTTCGTAAGTCTCTCTCTTTTCAAGATCTTTAAGATAGCTAACCTGTTTAAACTTGCCCTTTATATCAGAAATATTTTTATAGGCATTCTCTATCCTATCCACAAGGTTTAGGGATTCCTCTATTGCAAAAAGATATAAAGGAATAACAGAGATAATTAAAGAAATACAGAAAAAAACTAACCCTCTATTTTTCATCTTTTCCTCCTTATAAAGTCCCTTGGTTTCCCTGCACCTTTTGGTGGACCCACAAAGCCATCTCTTTCAAGAAGCTCCATAAGCCTAGCAGCCCGATTGAAACCTATCTTGAACCTCCTCTGTATAAGTGATATGGATATCTCTCCAAGGGTCTCACCAAGCTCTATAACCTTTTCATACAATTCATCTGAATCAGTGCCCTCCTCGCCTGCCTGTTCCTGAGAATCAGAAGGAAGTTCAATAGAATTCATTATAGTATAATCAGGTTCTGCCTGTGGCTTAATGAAATCAACAATAGACCTTATCTCATCCTCTGATACATAGGAACCATGTATCCTCTTAAGTTTCACACCAGGCATCATGAATAACATGTCACCCTGGCCGAGGAGCTGTTCAGCTCCCTGCGCATCAAGTATTGTCCTTGAGTCAATCTTTGAAGTCACCTGAAAGGCAATCCGTGCTGGAAAATTAGCCTTTATAATGCCTGTTATCACATCTACAGATGGTCTCTGGGTTGCTATTATAAGATGAATACCCGATGCCCTTGCCATATGGGCAAGCCTTGTTATAGCATCCTCTACCTCCTGAGCACCTGTTAGCATAAGGTCAGCAAGCTCATCTATAATTACCACTATGTAAGGAAGCCTCTCCTCATCATGGACCTGCGCATTGAATCCTTCAATATTCCTAACACCTTTTTCAGCAATTATCCTGTATCTCCTTTCCATCTCAAGGACAATCTTTTTCAGTGCATCCCTTGCATCCTTTGGTGTTGTAATCACAGGGCTTAATAGATGTGGTATCTCATTATAAGGTGAAAGTTCAAGAAACTTAGGGTCTATCATTAAGAGTTTAACCTCTCTTGGCGTGGCCTTGTAAAGTATGCTTATAATCATACTATTTAAAGAGACACTCTTTCCAGAACCAGTAGCACCTGCAACAAGAAGATGGGGTGTCTTTGCAAGGTCTATTACAAAGGGATTTCCTGTAATATCCTTTCCAAGTGCAAGGGTAAGCTTTGAATTTGACCTCTGAAAGACTTCAGAACCTATTATTTCTCTGAGGGACACGATCTCTCTTTGTCTGTTGGGAACCTCTATACCAATGGTTGATTTACCAGGGACAGTATAGATCCTTACACTCTGGGCCTTGAGCGCAAGGGAAAGGTCATCAGCAAGGGAGATTATTTTATTTATCTTTATTCCAGGTGCTGGTTCGAATTCAAACATAGTTACAACAGGACCTGGATGTACCTGGGTGACCTTTCCCTCAACATCAAAGTCAGCAAGCTTCCTCTCAATATTCTGGGAAAGGCTGAGTATCTCTTCCTTTGCAGGCTTCTGATTTGACTGATCATGTATAACAAGGAGATCAAGCGGAGGGAACTCATACTCACCTACCTTTCTTCCTGGGGTATACTGAACCTCTTCTTTAATACCTTCAGTGGTGACTATGGCTGGTGAAAAGTCCTCTTCTTGAACTGTATCAAATTCTTCCTCCAGTTCTGTCTCATCGGGACCCTTTTCCTTATACCTTGATGTCTTTATTCCAATAGAAAAGACTGCCACAGGAGTCATCATGATAACAGAGGATATAAAAAGAAGAAATGACAGGATATAAGCACCAAATGTAGAAAACATTGTCTGCAAGGCCCTTGACATTATAAAGCCAGCCATTCCACCAATGGAATTATCAGAATCCAATGCGATGGTCCTTTCAACAAGACCAGAGATTATTGAGAGAGATAATATAAATAATAAGCTTCCTGCAATATAGATTATATGACCTTTTCTATGAAGGAGTCTTCTTAATCCCCAGATTATAAGTAAGAAAGGAATCGTTAATGAAGGAAATCCAAAAAGTGAAAAAAGTATATCAGAAAGGTTTGCGCCTATTATACCTCCATAGTTATGAACAGGCCTTTCTGAATATGTAAAAATAGAGGGGTCCTGCGGTGAATAAGTAATTAGTGAGACAAGGCAAAATATTCCCAGAAGGATAGAGAATATACCTTTCAGTTCATTTTTCAGCCTTCCAAATTCCATTTCAGATTATATTTTAGCCTATTTAGAAGAATAAGGCTACAGTGGGTAAGTTTCCGAAATTTGCCGATAGAGATAGGGATATGCTGAAAGGCCTTAAGCCTTAGGCCTTAGGCTATATGCGAAAGGAGGCCCGCTTTAAACTGTTCAAACTGTTTAAACTGTTCAATTAGCCTTCAGCCTATCAACTCTTCACCCATTAATGCATGTTTTTGGGCAATTTACAGAAGTTTCTACTCAGTTTATAAAAACAAAAGTATTAAAAGGCTTAGCCCGAAGCGATAATAGACAAAGAGGTCTATTCTGTGCCTCTGTAGATATTTAATAAGAAAACCTATGGCAATAACTCCAGCAATAAATGAAGCAATCATTCCTGAGATGAATACACTGTAATCTATCACAGGTTCATGAATAAGTCTTTTAAAACCCAGTAGAGATGCTCCTGCAATAACAGGTGTTGAAAGCAGGAAGGAGAACCTTGCTGAGTCCTCTCTGCTTAAGCCCATTAAAAAACCTGCTCCCATAGTAATGCCTGACCTTGAGACCCCTGGTATTAGGGCAAGGGCCTGGAATATGCCTATGAATATACAGTCCTTGAGCTTCAGGGCATCAAGCCCTTTTTTACCTGATAATCTGTCAGATATGAGCATGAATATCCCGATTAATGAAAGGGTCATTGCAATTATATAAGGGCTTCTCAGATAATCCTCTACCATTTCCTCAAAGAGAAGTCCAGCCAGGCCAGCAGGTATGGTGGCAATGATAATAAATACCAGCAATCTCCTATCATGAAGAATGATTCTAAGCCAGTCTTTGCTGAAAAAAACCAGTACTGCAAGAAGTGTTCCTGCATGAAGGGCAATATCAAAGGTAAGGCTATCTACGGTGCCCTGCCAGCCTAAAAATTTCGGTACAAGTATAAGGTGGGCTGTGCTGCTCACAGGAAGGAATTCAGTGATCCCCTGTATGATTCCAAGAATTATTGCCTCCAGCATGGAAGGTATTTTAACACAGAAATAACATAAATAGAGCAGCAGACCAGCAAGGGAGCCCAAAAAATCGCAAGATTTTTGGGGGACGAGAGCAGCAGTTTTTATTAAGGAATAAATTTATTTACCATAATGTCCTACTGCTCTACTGCGCAACTGCTCTAATTAGGCATACCTTCAAATATGATTCAAATCATGTTAATCCCTGTTGATTAAGGTTATAATAAATTATGAAAGAAAGTTGCCCAGGAAGCAGAGAAATAAGGAATCCCTATCCTGAGCCCCTTGTCTGTCCCTTTTGCCTTAAGGAAAATGAGATATGGTCAGATGAGGTGGAGATCGAGTGCAAGGGATGCGGAAAGACTATCTCAAGGAATATGAAGCCTAATTGTATCCTCTGGTGTCCTGCTGCAAAACAGTGTGTTGGTGCTGAGAAATACGAAAAGCTCATAAAGGCAATGAAATAGAAGAGGGAAGGAAATACCTTCCCTCTCTTATCTTAAAAACCCAGTTTAAATTCAATGCTGGGGAGGGAAAAAGGTATAGCTAACCCATACAAGTATAAAGAGAAGTATCACACCAAGCACTATGCTCCATGTAATCAATTTCTTTTCCACTGGCAGAAGCTCCTCATATTCCATCTTTTTTAATTCTTCTGATAGTTTTGTTTCTTCTGGCATAACTTCACCTCCCTTTTTAAATTATCAAAGGGCGACAAAAACCACCCCTTTGATTCTTATCCACTAATTATCGGAGGCTTCACTCCATGGAAGAATATCCAGGATATAAACAGTCCTATCCATAGGATGAAGCCAAAAAGGCATATCAAATAAACAAGGGCAAGTTTTCCTATGCCTTCCTCCCAGAGCTTTCTGAAGTCAGAGATAACACCAATAGTAAAGAATGTAATCAGGAAGAAAAGAACCCTTAAAGCATTTGTTCCTCCTGTAGCCTCCTTTGCTGCAGCCTGTGTCTTTTTCTCAGCAGCAATTGAATCCTTGAGCTCCTTTATCCTCGCCTTGTTTGCATTTATCTTTTCAGTTATTGCTACCTTCTCTGCCTCTGGTTTTGCAGGAAGGTCCTTTTCAAGACTTGCAATTTCTTTTTCTATCTTTTTGATCTCATTCTCAACAGGTGTTATCTTTGCTGTAAGGGGTACTGCAATCAGAAGTATCACGATAAATGTTATAGCATAACCAAGCACAAATTTAGGGAATCTTCTCCATATCTCTGATGCCTGAACCTTCTCACCCGGTTTACACTCAATCTTTGCACACCATATTACTGCAAGTATAAAGGCCCAGATGCTGATAAAAATGTCTATAAAGAGTTTAGTTGTTGATGCAGCCATGAGCATCCATCCAGAATCATATTTAATACCTGCAACAGTCTCTGCCTTTGCCCTGATTAGAGCATCAACAACTGCACCGCTTGCAAAGGCTGCACCATCTGTCTTAACAGCAAGACCCATCCAGGCACCTGCAACCATTGGTTCCTTCCAGAGGAACTGCTGTGCAAAGAATGGAAGGATTATTAGCTCAATAACAGCAAAGATAACAACAAGTGAGGAGACCATTATTGGCACCACTGGCCTTGCCTTTATGGCACCTCCTGTTGCTATTGCAGCAGAGACACCGCATATGGATATACCTGATGCAAGTGGTGCTGCCCATTCCCTGCTAAACTTAAAGTATTTCCTTGCGATAAGATAAACCAGTGCCCAGTAGATAAGATAGGCTTCAATAATAGCACAGAGCCCTCTGAAAAGCACTGCCGAGGCAAGACCAAAAGCCTCTGCTGATTTAAGGCCAAGAAGTGCACCCATCAATGCAATTGCTGTCTTTATATAGAGCTCTGGTCTTACAGCCTCTTTTATAAAGTTTGCAACGCCAGGAAGGAAATTTCCTATAAACAGTCCTACAAGAAGTGCGACTATAAAGCCTGCCTCACCAGTGAGTTTAAGAGACCATGGCACCCCTGCCTTTTTTGCATCAGTTGCCGCAATATAGGCATAATGGCCTATGAGCCAGCAGGCATAACTAAGCCAGAAAACAACTGTAAATCCTACAACAAATCTACCTACATTCGCACCAAGAAGACCTGCCCCTATGCTCATTACAATAAGAAGAAATATATAGGTGAGCACAAGAGAGGCAAAACCTGTAAGACCCTTTCTTTCATAGGGCTGACCAACCTGAAGTCCCGATGGATCCTTTACCGTGATGGTCTCTTCTTTTCCATCAGCCTTTTTAATAGTAATTTTATTTCCTTCAATCTTAGTTATCTCACCCTTTAGAGGATGAAGTTTTGAAGAGGTCGGTACAATTGCATTTTCAAGCTTTGTCCATACTTTTGTGCTAACTACCCAGCCAAAACTGTTAATCCCAGCAAAGGAAAGCAAAGAGATTGCAAACATGACCATGGCAAGCCAGAAGGCCAACCAGTCTTCATTTAACAAGCCTGCCTTCTTTTGTTCCATTTTTTACACCTCCTTAAAAAGTCTGTCAATAACTTGCTAGCCCTGAAAATCAAGGCATTCCAAGAAACATTAAATTTTTACTCTCACCCCTCTCTTTAACAAGAGATTGCTACGTCCTATTCTCCCACAAGGGAGACTATCTTATAAAAAGCAAATTTAATGCCACTAATAATGACCTGAAATAAAAGAAAATTTTTGAGGGAAAGGGTAAGCAATGTTACTTATTGGGGACAAAAATTTTATTATTGTTCCCAGATGGGAACACTATTAAAAGTCTATTCCGTATTCCTTTATCTTTTTCCAGAGGACCTTTCTGCTAATACCAAGCCTCTTTGCAGCCTCAATCTTTCTACCACCTGTTTCTTTAAGGGTGGTTATTATAAGTTTTTTTTCAATGGAATGGAGGCATTCCTGAAGGGAAAGCTTACTTGAAAGGCAGTTGTCCTCTATCCTGGTTTCAGGAAGGATTTCCTCAGGAAGACTTTTAATGTCAATCACTTCAGAATTAGAGAGAAGAACGGCCCTTTCAATTGCATGCTTGAGTTCTCTCACATTACCTGGAAAATCATATGAAAGAAGGGCTTCATAGGCAGAAGGAGAGAAACTAAGCCCTGTTTTAGAATATTTTTGCTGGAAGTATTTCAAAAAATGTTCAATAAGATGGGGTATATCTTCTTTTCTTTCCCTCAGTGGAGGTATATGAATAGGAATAACATTGATCCTGTAATAAAGGTCTTCTCTGAATTTACCTTCTTTGATAAGATCCTTGAGATTTTTACTTGTGGCATAGATGCACCTTATATCTATCTTGATGGATTCCCTTCCTCCAAGCCTTGTAATCGTGCTATCCTCAAGCACCCTTAAAAGCTTTGCCTGAAGCCCCAAAGGCATATCTCCAATCTCATCAAAGAAGATAGTACCACCATTGGCAAGCTCAAACTTTCCCTTCTTGGTCTCTATAGCTCCTGTAAAGGCTCCTTTTTCATGACCAAAAAGTTCAGATTCAAAAAGTGTCTCAGGGATAGCAGCACAGTTAATCTTTATATAAGGTTTATCCCTTCTGTGGCTTTTACTGTGGATGGCATTGGCAACAAGCTCTTTACCTGTACCACTTTCACCCTGTATAAGAACAGGCACATCTGTTGTTGCAACTGCCTCTATTCTGTCAATAACCTCCTTCATTTTGGGACTGACACCAATAAGTCTATTATATCCTCTTTCTTCTATCGTCTCTCTCAGTTTCTGAACCTCTTTTTCGAGTCTTTTGAAGTTAAAGAATCTTTCAATCACGAGAAGAAGTTCTTCATTTGAAAAGGGCTTTGCAAGATAATCAAAGGCGCCGTCCTTTATTGCCTGAACTGCTGTCTTTACCTCAGCAAAGGCAGTTATTATTATTACACCTGTGTCAGGATATCTTGACTTTATCTCTTTTAATATTAATAAACCATCCTTCCCGGGAAGTTTAAGGTCTGTTATCACTATATCAAAATCGTATTCTTTAAGAATCTCTATAGCCCTCGCTCCATTATCACATTCCTTTACAACAAAACCCGAGGAACTCAGGAAATGGCTCATCCCGAGCCTCATAGCAGGATCATCTTCTATGAGTAAAATCTTTTCCTTCATTGTGACACAGGTAATTCTACTATAAAGGTAGTACCTCTTTCTGAGGTTTTAACATGTATTGCTCCATTATGTTGCTCCACAATGGACTTGCTTACAGAAAGACCAAGACCTGTTCCTTCACCAACAGGCTTTGTGGTAAAAAATGGATCAAATATCTTTGGCAATATCTCTTCAGGTATGCCGGGACCGGTATCACTAAAGGAGATAAGGCATTTTCCATTTTCAGAAGATGTCTTTATGACAAGTGTCCCCTCCTTGCCATCCATTGCCTGAACTGCATTTAATATTATATTAAGAAATACCTGTTCCATCTTATTCCTGTCCACTCTGACCTCTGGAATATTCTTTGTAAACTCCTTTATAACCATTATGCCCTTTTTTGTGATAATGTATTCCGTGAGTCTTAAGACATTTTCTATGAGTTCATTCACGGAGGAATATGTCATAATAAGCTCTGTTTGCTTTGAAAAATCAAGAAGCTGTTTTATTATATCCTGTATCTTCTGCAGCCCTGTATTGATAACCTCTATATGTTTCTGACGCGTCTCTTCATCCATATCTGTTGAAATCAAATTATTAAAACAGAGCCTTATACCTCCAAGGGGATTGTTGATCTCGTGGGCAAGCCCTGCTGAGAGGTGTCCTATTGCAGCAAATTTCTCTGCTATCCTCATCTGCTCTTCAATCTGCCTCCTTTCTGTTATATCCTTAACATAATGAACTGCCTTTATAACCTCACCCCTATCATTAAATATAGGATAGAGATGAATATAATAATGTCTTCCTGTTTCATCTTCCCAGTATTCAGATAAAGGCCTCTTTTCTTCTTTTAACCTCTTCAAGAAACAGATAGGGCATATGGTGTCAGGGTCACAATTTTCAGGGTCGCATTTTTCCTTGAAAACTGCCCTGATGCCCATTGCCATCCACTCTCTATAGGCGCTATTTGTAAGTTCAACCGTACAGTCAGGTGCAATTAAGGCAAGTGGATCTGATATGCCCTCAAAGATTGTTTTTAAGGTTTCTGCATGCTTCCTCATAGCCTCCTGTGCCTCGTAAAGATACCGTGACATCTGATTAAATGAAGTTATCAGTTCTCCTATCTCATCTTTTGATTGAACAGGTATATTCTGGTTTAGCGGTTCTGTACCATCTACTATGTTTTTAAATACACCAGACAGTCTTCCAAGGGGTCTGCTCACAAGACTCCAGAATGCAGCCTGAAGGGATAGGAACAGGAAAAAAAGTGATATTATTCCGAATACAAAAGTTGATATGGCAATACCTTTTATCTCACCAAGGGTAGTTGCAAGTGGCACGGCTACTGATTCTACTCCCATTACATCTTCCTCATTCCAGTGGAAATCTTTTGTTCTGTTGTATTTCTTAATAAGGGATTTGGGTGCATCCTTTAGTTTCCCATGACAGACAAGACAACTCTTTTCAACAATAACTGGCTTTGCCCTAAGAAGATACTCCTGACCATTGTGATTTATGATGCCATTCCATGAAGTTTTTTCCCTATTTTTATTGAAAAATTCTATAAGCCTTCTATGAAGTTCATCAGCAGTATTCTTTGGATTTAACGGGTTTATTGAAACCCTTCTGTAAATATAATCTCCAAGTTCGTTGTTAAATCTCTTCATCACACTGAATCTGACATGGGTTGTTGACATTGCTTCAACTATAAAGTCTTCCCTCTTGCTGCCACGAAGGATATTAAACATAGCAGGTCTTAGCTCTTCCTTGACATAATCACCAACTGCATCAATCTGAGCAAGGATTATCCTTGTCTTTTCACTTGCATCCTCAAGAACCCTTTCTTTGAGATGATAATAGAGGATTACAGAGAAGATAATGCAAAAAACAATCAGTATAAGGGCTATGGCAAGGGTAAACTTTGTGCTTAGTGAAAGGTCTTTTAACCTCATCTTTGTTTAATTTTAATAAATGTAGATATATTTAAGCAAGAAAATGAGCTTTCCCGTAACCTGCTGAGGTGGCTTCCTTGATCAAGAGGTGAGCTATTTCATGAACAGTGAATTTTGATCTAAAAGGACATCTGGCAGAAGATCTCCCAAAATCCTTGATTTTCTGATATTGCTTTTTGAATACTAAATTTATGTAAGATTTTAATCTGTGATTTTTGTTATAATATTACATTAATTAATTTAATTATATATGGAGGTATGGTTTTGAAGGTATCAGAACAGGCAATTGAGAAATTTAAAAAGATACTGAGAGAATCAAAGACAGAGGATGCAGGGATTAGAATTTTTCTCTCAGGTGGCTGAAGGCCATCTCTGGCTATGGACATAGCCAAAGAACCATATGCAACTGATAGCGTTATGGAATTTAATGGTCTTAAACTCTATCTTGATATGTGGGCACAGAATATGCTTGCACAGGCAACAATTGATTATTCAGAAGGTTATGGATTTACCATAACAGGAGCATCAGAACAGGGCTCCTATTGTAGTAGATAGAGGATATTGTTAACTCGCAATCAGTTATGAGTAAGGGGTTATCAGGGCGATGTAACCCATTACTCGTCACTCATTGTCCAAAAATTACTGCACTACTGCTTTTTATGGCCTGTAACAGTATTTAGGCATACCTTCTGCTACACAGTTAGAGATTCCTGTGCATTATGATAAAATAAATTATGGAGTTTGAGATAATCGATGTTTCAGGTGATGTTGGCATACGAGCAGGAGGTAGGGATCTTGAAGAGATCTTTAAAAACGCAGCTAAAGGGCTTTACAGTCTTATCACTAATATAGATGATGTAAGACCCGAAATATCTCACAGGATAGAGATCAAAGCCCATGAGCCTGATAGTCTTATAGTTAGATTCCTTAATGAACTTATATTCCTCTTTGATGCTTATGGATTTATAGGAAACAGGATTGATATTGAGAGTAGTTTAAAAGGAATATCCCACCTTCATGAGGTGCAGTATAAAGAGCTATGGTTAAAGGCTGAGATTAAAGGTGAAGATTTTGATCCTTTAAGACATGAAAGAAAACTCCTTGTTAAGGCAGCTACATATCACAATCTCAGGTTTTATAAAGAGGATGACCTATGGAAGGTGGAGATAATCTTTGATATATAAAAGGAGGTGAGACCATGCCTGTAGAGGGTTTAATAAGAATAGATCAAAACAGGCTTGAAATCCCGCAGACCTATAAGCCTGGCATGAGGACAAAGGGAATAATATTTGTTGATGAAGAGCTTGAAAAAGAACTTGAAAAGGAATCCATTGAACAGGTTGCAAATGTTGCTACACTTCCTGGCATTGTTGGTTCCTCTCTTGCAATGCCAGATATCCATACAGGTTATGGATTTGCCATCGGTGGTGTGGCAGCCTTTGATCTGAAAGAGGGCATTATATCACCGGGTGGTGTTGGTTATGACATAAACTGTGGTGTAAGGCTTTTGAGAAGCAACCTCACAAAAGAAGAAGTCCTCCCAAAAATAAAAGAACTTGTCAATGCCCTTTACAACGAGATCCCCACTGGAGTGGGCTCAAAGGGAAAGATCAGGCTTGATTCATCCTCTGAAAAAGAACTCTTGAGAAAAGGAGCAAGATGGGCAGTAGAAAATGGTTATGGTGAGGGTGCTGATCTTGAAAGGATTGAATCCGGTGGATGTATTGAAGGAGCAGATCCTTCCTTAATCAGTGAAAAGGCCTATGAAAGAGGAAGGGCACAGCAGGGGACACTTGGCTCAGGAAATCACTTTCTTGAGGTGCAGTATGTGGATGAGATATACGATGAAAAGGCTGCCACAGAACTGGGTCTTTTTAAGAATCAGATAACAGTGATGATTCATACTGGTTCAAGGGGATTTGGCCATCAGGTATGCACAGACTTTCTTGAGATAATGGAAAGGGCTGCTAAAAAATATGGAATTGAGTTACCTGATAAGGAGCTTGCCTGTGCTCCCTTTAACAGTCCAGAGGCACAGGATTATCTTTCAGCAATGAGGGCAGCTGCAAATTATGCCTGGGCAAATAGACAGTGTCTTATGCACTGGACAAAGGAATGTTTTATGAAGGTCTTCAACGTTTCTCCAAGAGAACTCGGTCTTACACTGATCTATGATGGTGCCCATAATATTGCAAAGATAGAGGAGCATATTGTCAATGGTAAGCGGGTTAAACTCGTTGTCCACAGAAAAGGTGCTACAAGGGCATTTCCACCAGGTCATCCTGAGCTTCCAGATATATATAAAAGGCTTGGCCAGCCTGTAATAATACCAGGGGATATGGGAAGGTATTCCTATCTTCTTCTTGGAACAGAAAAGGCAATGCATGAGACCTTTGGTTCCACCTGCCATGGAGCTGGAAGGCTTCTTTCAAGACACCAGGCTATTAAGAAGGCAAAGGGAAGATCGATCTCAAGAGAAATGGAAGACAGAGGCATTATAGTAAGATCTGCAGGAAGAGAAACCCTTGCAGAGGAGATGTCAGAGGCCTACAAGGATGTATCAAATGTAGTGGAGGTTGTTCACAGGGCGGGTATTTCAAGAAAGGTTGCAAGGCTCCATCCTATTGGCGTGATAAAGGGATAAAATTGGAAAAGCTGAGGATTGGAAAGATTCCCTATCTTAATCTCTTTCCCTTTTTTTATTTTCTTGAAAAGATAAAGGAACCAGCCTTTGAATTTATAGAGGATATGCCGTCAAGATTGAATAAAAAATTAAGGGCTGGTGAGATAGATGTAAGTCCTTCTTCTTCTATTGAGTATCTGTCAAACCAGAACCTCTATGAGATTATAGAGAATCATTCTATAAGCTCAACAGGGCCTGTAAAGAGTATAATCCTCTTTAGTAAAAGGCCTCTAAGGGAGCTTACCAATAAGACCCTCCTGGTAACAGATCAATCTGATACCTCAATAATACAATTAGAGATAATAGCAAATTTATTTCTCAAGCTTGATATAAAGACAGAGAGGAGTAACCTTTCCTTAGAGCAAGGACTCAGGGAATATCCAGCTTATTTGCTTATCGGTGATGAGGCAATGAAGAATGTGTATCTTAATAAAAAGTTTTATATCTATGACCTTGGAGAACTCTGGAAAATACATACAGGCCTTCCCTTTGTTTATGCGTTATGGATAATAAGGAGAGAGGCTATTAATAAAAAAGGTATCTTAATCAATAAACTGAAACAAGAACTTGATAATATAAAAAGAGATTTTTTAAAAACCTCTGCTCAGATCTGCGATTTACCAGAAATATCAAACATTATAGGGCCTGAAGAGGTATTGTCTTACTGGAAAACCCTGTCATTTGATTTAACAGAGGAGCATAAAAAGGGATTGGAACTTTTCAGACATTATGCAATGATCCTTAATCAGAAAAGAGATTCTTTATCTTATCCATAAATGTCTTTTGAGGTTCTTCATTATTCAGCCTTGCAAGTTCCTCAATAAGCTCTTTTTGTCTTGGTGTAATCTTTTTGGGTACCTCTATGTAGACCCTTACAATTTGATTACCCCTTGTATGGCTATGAAGCCTCTGGATACCCTTCCCTTTAAGAACAAACTCTGTGCCTGATGATGTCCCGGGTGGGATCTTTAATTTAGCTGGACCTTCCAGTGTTGGAACCTCTATCTCTGCACCAAGCACTGCCTGAGGAAAAGTTATAGGTATCTCGCATATTATATTATTACCATCCCTTTTAAAAAGGGGATGTTCCTCCACAGTTATATAGACATAAAGGTCTCCCGGGGGACCACCGTTCTGACCAAGTTCACCCTCACCTCTTAATCTCAGCTTTGAGCCTGTCTCAACTCCAGCAGGTATCTTTATTGATAATGCCTTTGTCCTTATGATGAGACCGCTGCCTTTGCATTTTTTACACGGATCTCCAATTACATAGCCTTTTCCGTGACATTTTCCACAGGTCTTTGATATGGTAAAGAATCCCTGCTGGTATCTTACCTGACCTGTACCCCTGCAATTGGGACAGGTGGAAGGTTTTCTGCTTGCTGAACCTGTTCCAGCACAGTCTGCACAGGGTTCTGTCTTTGGTATCTCTATGATCTTTTCAGCACCAAAGGCTGCTTCCTGAAGATTTATTGTAAGATTATAACGAAGGTCTTCACCTCTCTGTGGCCTGTGAGCCCTCCTGCCAGTGAAGACACCAAAAAAATCTTCAAAGATATCTTCAAAGATATCACCAAAGTTACTACTGAAGGGCCCATATCCAGGCCCTTCAGTAAATGCGGATGTGCCAAACTGGTCGTATTGCTGTCTCTTTACCGGGTCACTAAGGCAGGCATAGGCCTCATTTATCTCCTTGAACTTTTCCTCTGCCTCTTTATTGCCAGGATTCCTGTCAGGATGATATTTAAGGGCAAGTTTTCTAAAGGCCTTCTTTATATCCTCAGGACTGGCATCCCTTGATACCCCAAGGATTTCATAGTAATCCTTCATCTCTCTCATCAATTATTTTTTTAAGCCCGATTTACTATTTCAACTCTTATCCTTTTTATCCATATCTTCAAACTCTGCCTCCACAACATCCTCTTCTTTCTTCTTACTTTCACCTGATCCAGAGGCCCCAGCATCAGCTCCTGCCCCTGATGCTGCTGTTTTATAGATATGCTCAGCAATCTTGTAGGATGCCCTTGTAAGCTCCTCTATGGCCTTTTTAATCTCATTTACATCATTAGAAGAATCTTTTACCCGCCTGCACTTCTCAAGTGCCTCTTCAATAGTTTTCTTTTCTGTTTCGGTAACTTTATCACCATATTCCCTCAGTGATTTTTCAACAGAGTATATGAGCGTATCCGCCTCATTTCTTGCCTCAGCAAGCTGTCTCTTCTTCCTGTCCTCCTCTGCATGAGCCTCAGCCTCTCTCATCATCCTCTTGATTTCTTCTTCTGTTAAACCACTTGATGCAGTTATCCTTATGGACTGTTCCTTTCCTGTACCAAGGTCTTTTGCAGAGACATGGAGGATTCCATTTGCATCTATATCAAAGGTAACCTCTATCTGAGGCACTCCCCTCGGTGCAGGTGGTATTCCCACAAGCTCAAAGACCCCAAGGAGCTTATTATCTGCTGCCATGGGTCTCTCACCCTGAAACACCTTTATGGTAACAGCAGGCTGATTATCAGTGGCAGTGGTGAATATCTGTGACTTCTTGGTTGGTATTGTTGTGTTCCTTTCAATAATCTTTGTAAAAACACCTCCCAGTGTCTCAATACCAAGTGAAAGAGGTGTAACATCAAGGAGCAAAACCTCCTTTACCTCACCCTTAAGTACTGCTGCCTGTATAGCTGCTCCCACAGCAACAACCTCATCAGGATTTACTGTCTTATTCGGGTCTTTTCCAAAATAACCTTTTACAGTCTCTTGAACCTTAGGTGTCCTTGTCTGACCACCCACGAGGATCACTTCATCGATGTCCTGCGGAGATAAATTTGCATCAGAGAGGGCAAGCTTGCATGGTCCAAGGGTTTTTTCTATAAGGTCTCCTACAAGCTGTTCAAACTTTGCCCTGGTGAGTTTCATCACAAGGTGCTTAGGACCCGTGGCATCAGCAGTTATAAAAGGCAAGTTTATCTCTGTCTCCATAGCCTGAGAGAGTTCTATCTTTGCCTTTTCAGCAGCCTCTTTGAGCCTCTGTAGTGCCATCTTGTCCTGTCTAAGGTCAATCCCCTGATCTTTTTTGAATTCCTCTATCATCCAGTCCATTATCCTGAGGTCAAAGTCGTCACCGCCAAGATAGGTATCACCATTTGTGGACCTAACCTCTATAACACCCTCTCCTATTTCAAGAATAGAAATATCAAAGGTCCCACCGCCAAGATCATAAACCGCTATCTTTTCTTCTTTCTTTTTGTCAAGACCATAGGCAAGGGCTGCTGCAGTTGGTTCATTTATTATCCTTAAGACATTCAAACCAGCAATCCTTCCAGCATCCTTGGTTGCCTGCCTCTGACTGTCATA
>JBKBPW010000020.1:0-21682 GCA_046292975.1 Thermodesulfovibrionales bacterium | reverse complement strand
CCTTCGATGGTGCGGGGTGCGACTGTGCAACCGTATTTATGGAAGTTTAAACGTTCCTTGTAGTCTGTCGCACTATAGCACAGTCGCTCGGTCGCACTTTGAGTCGGTCGCACGGTCGCTCTGTCGCATGTTTGTATCGGCAGATTACAGCTACATCTCAATCCTTGTGAGGACTCCGTGAAGTTTCTTTGGTGGAAGTTGAAAGAAGCTAATAAAGGTTGGGGTTACCCTCTTCAGGATAGAATAGGCCTTCCAGATAAGACCTTTTGCACTTATGTCTTCAAGGCCATAAAAGATTGCCCTCTCCTCAATCCCATTCTCCCTTAGTATCTCCTCTACATTTACGACCTCCATATAACCCATCTGAATCTCAAAGGTTCTTATGCCACAGCAAAGGTCTTCCTTAAAAAATCCTGTAACACCAAAGGGATCAGGCCTCCTTACAATAGAAAGTAATATATTTTCTTCATAGATGATTCCATGGAAAAACATGGTCTCCACTATATAAGGAGGTATCTCACTTGAATCTTTTAAAAGAAAAAGGGCTGTACCGGGTATTCTGGGATTTGTCCTGTAAACCCTTTCAAACTTCAGGATAAATTCATCCCTTGGCATAAAATTCATAAATCTGTAAAGTCTCTTCTGACCCTCTGTAAAGAGCAAGATCATGGTAAAAGGAAACATAGCAAGCACAATAGACCAGTAACCACCATGAGGGACCTTATGAAGTGTAGAACTGAAATAGGTAATATCAATTAATGTAACAATTATGGCAAAAAGGGCGGGAAGGTACTTCTTTTTAAGAAGAAATATACTGATCATGGCAAGGCCTGTTATAGTCATATCACCTGTAACTGCAAGTCCATAGGCAGCAGCGAGTTTTGAGGACTGACCGAATTCAATCATGATAAATATAACCGCACCAAGCAAAAACCAGTTCACACTGCCTATGTATATCTGGGACCTCAATTCCTTTGATGTATAATCAATCTTAAATACTGGCATTATCCTCGTGGTGATTGCCTGATAAACAATACTGAACATCCCGCTAATCATTGCCTGAGAGGCTATAATCGTAGCTGATATGCTGAGCAAAAGAAAAGGCACATAAAGAAGCGGGGCTGCACTTAATGCCATCTCAAAGAGTATATTCCTTGCCTCAGGATGTGAAAGAAGAAAGGCACCCTGACCAAGATAATTTATTGTGAGTGCTATAAATACAAAGACCCATGCCTCCCTTATAGGTCTTGAACCAAGGTGTCCCATATCAGCATACATTGCCTCACTACCAGTTGCACAGAGTATGACCTCTCCAAGAATCAGATAACCCTTCCAGCCATTATTCAATAAAAACCCAACAGCATATAAAGGATTAATGGCCTTTAAAATTGATGGATTTCTAAATATAAAGTTGAGGCCAAGCAGCAGTAAAGAGAAAAACCATATAGCCATTACAGGACCAAAGGCAAAGGCAACCTTTTCTGTTCCTTTCTTCTGGAATGAAAAAAGAAGAATAGCTATAAGTATAGATATCAGGACAATTATTGTCTGGGATATACCCTCAAGACCCGGTATTAGGGCAGAACCTTCAACAGCACTGAGGATACTTATGGCAGGGGTTATGACACCATCACCCATAAGGAGTGAGACACCAACAAAGGACAGAAGTGCAACTACTGTCTTTGATTTAAGAGATTTTAAAAGAGATTTAAATATCTCTGCAAGGACAATCGTGCCACCCTCACCTCTGATACTGAGACTCATAGCAAGGACATTGTATTGAATGGTGGGCAGAAAGACCAATGTCCAGAATATCAAAGATAAGACTCCAATTATATTGGCTTCTGTTGGCTCAAGGATTAAGAATACAACTGTAACAGTGTATATAGGGCTTGTTCCTATATCACCAAAGACAAGTCCGAGTGCCTTAATTATTCCAGCCATAGGGCTTTAAGATATAGCATAAAACATCAGTTTCAAGATATTCTATGGCATTGTTAATATCCTTCCTCTTGCCTATTAATAAAATCACATCACCCGGTTTAAATACAAAATCAGGTGATGGATTCTGATGGATTTCATCATCACGCTGAACTGCGATAATAGTTGCGCCTGTCTCTGCCCTTAAGTGCAGTTCTTTTATGGAGTGTCCGATTACAGGAGAGCCTTCTTTTACGAGATATGTCTCTGTCTCTATACTTTTTAAGAATTCGTGCCTTTCTATAAGGTGTCTTCTTGGTAATTCTACAGTCCTCAGGGCGCTGTAACTATCCTTCCTGATGTTTTCAATATGTTCTGATATAACATTTCTTGGCACATGATAATGGTGTAATACCCGCGAGAATATCTCGATAGATGTCTCGAATTCCTCTGGAATGACTTCATTGGCGCCTAATTTTATGAGGTCATCCACCTCTGCAACATATCGCGTTCTCACAATTATATATATGCGAGGATTTTCATGTTTTGCAATTTGAACAATCTTCCTTGTTGCTGCGGGATCGGATATTGCAACCACAAGTACCTTTGCCCTATGAATACCTGCCTTGTGAAGTATCTCAGCAGATGTACCATCGCCATAATATATTGGCTCACCTCTTTTCTTCATCTTTCTAACCGTATTTGCATTTATCTCAAGAATTACATAAGGAATCCCTGATTCTTTTAAAACCCTTGCGAGATTCCTGCCGTTAACACCGAACCCTACAATTATCACATGGCCCGATTTTTTTGATAGTAATTCATCCCTCGTTTTTCTTCTCTTAATCCTTTCAAAACTCCTTAAAGACAAAACCGGGATAAGATATTCTGAAACACGATGGGATATACTGATAATAAAAGGGGTCAAAAGCATTGTTATCACTGATGCCGAGAGAAATATCTGATACCCGTATTCTTGAAGAAGCCCCGCTTTTTTACCTGCAATGGCAAGGACAAAAGAAAACTCACCTATCTGGGAGAGATAAAATCCACTGAGGATTGATATCCTCACTGATTGGCCTGATAGTAAAGAGGCTATAGCTGTTATAAGAGACTTAAGAGCTATTATAGAAATGACTGCAGCCAAGATGGTAAACAGGTTTTCTTTCAAGAAACTCACATTCATAAGCATACCTATAGATATAAAAAATAAGCCGATAAAACTCTCCTTAAAGGGCATAATATCAGCTATGGCCTGTGAGGCATATTCGGATTCTGAAATAACAATGCCTGCAAGAAATGCCCCTAATGCAAGAGAAAGCCCTAATTTGGATGTAAAAAAGGCGGTTCCAATACAGAGGAGAATAATCGTTATGATAAATAATTCACGGCTTCTCGTCTTAACTATCTCATGAAGTATGAACGGCACTGCCCACCTCGCTGTAATCAGGACAGCAACGAGCAAGCCAAAAGACTTAAACATAGTAAAGGCTATATCCTGAATGCTTCCGCTATTTCCTGCAAGAATTGGTATAAGAAGCATAAAGGGCACTACGCATAAGTCCTGAAATATAAGTATTCCCACAGATGTCCTTCCCTGAGGTGAGTTTATCTCTGCCCTGTCCATCAGGAGTTTAATCACAATCGCTGTGCTACTTAAGGCGACAAGAAAACCATCAAATATAGCAGTATTAATCTTCTGATTCAGGAAAAAGAGACTCATAATTGCTACGGCAAGCACTGTGAGTGTAACCTGAACAAACCCTCCGCCAAGAACCTGAGAGCGAAGCATCATGAGATTCCTTAAGGAAAACTCAAGCCCGATGGTGAACATGAGCAATATAACGCCGATTTCTGCAAGGAGTTCAACCTCATGGACATCTTTGATGAACTGAAATCCGTGAGGCCCCAGGATTACTCCTGCGATAAGAAAACCGACAACAGATGAAATCCTCAGCTTGCCAAGTGCAAATATCACTATAGCCGACACACCAAAGATTAAGACCAGTGATTTTAAAAATTCCAACTCCATATTTTTTATAGTAACATAGATTATGCTTTATTACTACCAGATTTTATATCAATCTTCGGACATTCCTACCATGCAGGATTCTACCTTTATTGACTTTTTAAGATCCTCTTTGAGGAAACGAGTTTACTTGACAATCTCTATAAATAACTCATATAATTAACTTAATTCATTTTAAAGGATGTTCTTTGGCAATGAAACTCATAATTTCAGAAATACCCGAGGAGGGACTTGATCTCAGCCTTGATAATTTATCTTTAATATCAAAGGCTGTCTCAATTATATCGCCTGTTAAAGGTGAATTGAGGATTGACAAGTTAGGAGCAGAGGTATTAATAAAGGGTTATACATCAACAGAGATAGAGTTAACCTGCAGCAGATGTCTTAATAATTTTAAAAAAGAGGTTAATCTTGATATATCCATAACCTATCATCCTCTGTCTGAGCTTAAAGGAGACGAGGTCTATGAGCTCCATGATGATGAAATGGAGGTTGATTTTTATTCAGGTGATGAAATAGATATTGACAATCTAATAGAGGAAGAGATCATATTGAGCATTCCTATGAAACCGCTCTGCAGTGAGGAATGCAAAGGTCTCTGTCCAAAATGTGGAGCGGATCTTAATATAACTTCCTGTGGATGTTCAAGTGAGGTTATAGATGAAAGATTCGGGATATTAAAAAAACTTTTTAAAAAAGGAGAATAAATATGGCAAATCCCACGCATAGACACACAAGGTCAAGAAGAGACAAAAGAAGGGCAAACTGGAAAGGTCAAATCCCAAATATTATCAACTGTCCTGAATGCCATGAACCCACCCTTCCACACAGGGTATGCGGTAACTGCGGTTCCTACAATAAGAAAAAGATAGTTGAGGTGATTGAGAAAGAGTCATGAAGATTGCCCTTGACGCAATGGGTGGTGACCACGCACCTGAGGTAACTGTAGAAGGTGCGATAGATACCATAAAGGAATACCCTGACATAGAGATAATCCTCGTTGGTGATGCCTCAAGAATTGAGAAGGAGCTTCAGAATAAAAAGAAGTACCCAAAGGAAAGGCTCTCCATAAAGCATGCCTCAGAGGTTATAGCAATGGATGAATCACCTTCCTATGCCTTGAGGAGAAAGAAGGACTCATCCATAAAGCGGGCTGTTGAATTGCATAAAGATGGTATGGCAGAGGCAGTTGTGAGTGCCGGTCATTCAGGTGTTGCCATGGCTACTGCCCTCTTTATCCTTGGAAAGGCACCAGGAGTTGATAGACCCGCCATTGCAGTATCGCTTCCAACATTAAAGAAACCCTTTGTCCTCATAGATGCAGGTGCAAATGTTGATTGCAAACCATCAAATATCCTTGAATTTGCTTATATGGGCACTGCTTACTACAGGACTGTTTTTTCGGTTGAAAAACCAAGGATTGCCCTGCTGAGCATCGGCGAAGAGGATACAAAAGGAAATGAGCTCACAAAAGATGCCTTCAAGCTTCTTAGAAACTCTGGACTCAATTTTAAAGGCAATATTGAAGGTAAGGACCTCTTTATTGGTGAAGCTGATGTAATTGTATGTGACGGATTCATAGGAAATGTGGTACTGAAACTCAGTGAAGGACTTGCTGAGGTTATAATGAAGATGCTTAAAAGAGAGATATCTGATATCTCTACAGGAAGGCTTGCCTATCTTCTCATGAAGCCTGCGCTCAAAAGATTTAAGAAAAAGACAGACTATGCAGAATACGGAGGTGCCCCCCTTCTTGGAATCAACGGCACATGTATAATAAGCCATGGTCGTTCCTCTGCAAAGGCAATAAAGAATGCCATAGTTGTTGCTGCAAATCTTGCAAAGGCAGGGCTTCACAGGACAATATCTCAGGAACTTTCTAAAATAAAAAAATCTATCAGTATAGATGTACCTGTTCTTAATGGAGTCCCCAGCTGAATAGATGCTAAGCCGCATCATATCCACAGGTTCTTACATGCCAGAGAAGGTCTTGACCAACCATGACCTTGAAAAGATGGTTGATACTTCTGATGACTGGATTACTGAAAGAACCGGTATAAAAGAAAGAAGAATATGCAAACCTGACCAGGCTGCATCTGATCTTGCCTGTGAGGCTGCAAAAAGGGCCCTTAAAAGGGCACAGCTTAAGGTAGAAAAGATTGACCTCATTATTGTTGCCACTGTAAGTGGTGATATGCCACTTCCATCAACAGCCTGTCTTTTACAGAAAAAACTTGGCGCAACTAATGCCGCTGCAATGGATATAAATGCAGCCTGCTCTGGCTTTATCTATGGCCTTTCAGTGGCGGATGCCTTTATAAAATCAGGCAAATATAAAAAGATTCTTCTTGTAGGTGCCGAGGTTCTTTCTAAATTCACCGACTGGCAGGATAGGACTACCTGCGTGCTCCTTGGTGATGGAGCTGGTGCAGCAGTTCTTGCTCCTGACCACGGAAGGGGAATCCTGTCTGTAGATATTTATTCTGATGGAAGGCTATGGGATCTCCTTCATATACCGGCTGGAGGTTCGGCAATGCCCGCCTCAAAAGAGACAATTGAAAAAAGACTTCATTATGTAAAGATGAAAGGTAATGAAACCTTCAAGGTTGCTGTACGAACCCTTGAAAATCTTGTGATTGAAACCTTAAAAAAAAATAATCTCAAACCTTCCCAACTTTCCCTGCTTATACCACATCAGGCAAATCTAAGAATTATTAAGGCCACTGCAGAAAGGCTGGGGCTTCCTATGGAAAGGGTTGTTGTCAATCTAACAAGGTATGGAAATACCTCGGCTGCCTCCATCCCTGTTGCCCTTGATGAGGCAATTGATGAAGGAAGGATAAAGGAAGGCGATTACATAATGCTTGAGGCCTTTGGAGGCGGACTCACCTGGGGTTCAGCGCTCATAAAGTGGTAAGACCCTTCTTTTTCTTTTCTCTTCTCTTTTTGTAATATTGATATACATGCCACTTTCTCAATAATCTCTCTATCTTGTCCCTGTAGGCGAGGGCAATAAGCACAACAATTATTGCCATACCAGCAAGTATAGAAAATCTTCCATACTGATGATGTTTAATATAATTGCCACCAAGGGTAAGGAGTATTGTTCCGAAGAGTCTTCCAACCCCACCAATTATCAGAAATTCCATTGTTGTAAGATGCCCGAGCCCGAGGATATAACAAAGATAGTCCTTTGGAAAACCAGGGATAAGAAAAAGCAAAAACACAAGAAAGGCTGCCTTGTGGTGAAGTAGATAATCAAATCTACTGATAGTATTTTTTTCAACAAACCTCTCCACAAAGGGTCTTCCAAAAGTCCTGGAGAGACTGAAGGCAATATAGGAACCAAGGGTAAGACCAATGGTTGAAAGGACCACACCAAATACAGGACCATAAAGATAACCACCAAGGAGTCCTGTCACCTCTCCTGGTATAGGTGATATAACAACCTGAAGTGCCTGAAGAAGGATAAATCCGATAAAGGACAGGGGACCAAATATCTTTAAAAACCTTAGAATTCGTTCTTTGTCAACGAAATAATAAATTAAACCAGTCTTATAAAATATAAAAGACAGCCCTCCAATAATCAGAACAAGTATAAGGAGCCTCAGCCATATCCGATTTTTTTGTGAGCTCTTTTTTGTATCCCTTTCCAATTTTCAGCCGTTCTTCATAACTTGTTCGTGACGGGTTATCCGTAATCATTTATTCATGATAGGTGAAAAACTCATCACTCACACTTATCACGGATACATCCCGAATTTTGTTCCTTCGCCTCATTTTTGACTTTTCATAACCTGTAAATAATGGAAATCACTTTCAATCAGAAAGAGAACTTCCGCCTGAGCTGAGATAACATAGTCCTCCCTTTCTGCCCCAGAAAATATGCAAATTTCTGAGACCCTCTTCATGCCCTGTTCCTTACCCCTTGAGAATGAATTACTATGACTTAAATTTCTCTATAAAAGGCTTTATAAGGTCAACAGGCACAGGGAATATAATGGTTGAATTCTTCTCTGAGGATATCTCAAGAAGTGTCTGAAGAAACCTAAGCTGAAGTGCTGCTGGCTCTGATGAGATAATCTTGGCTGCATCAGCAAGTTTCTGGGCAGCCTGATATTCACCCTCAGCATGAATAACCTTTGCCCTCCTCTCCCGCTCTGCCTCTGCCTGACGGGCTATTGCCCTGAGCATCTCTGTGGGAAGATCAACATTCTTCACCTCAACTGCTGTCACCTTTATTCCCCATGGCTCTGTCTGAAAATCTATTACCCTCTGAAGTTCTGCATTCAGCTCATCCCTCTTTGTGAGGAGATCATCAAGCTGACTCTGACCGAGGATGCTTCTCAGGGTTGTCTGTGCAATCTGGCTTGTTGCATAGTAATAATCTTCAACCTCTGTAATAGCCCTTGCAGGATCAACAACCCTGAAATAGACAACAGCATTTACCTTTACTGTTACATTGTCCTTTGTGATAACATCCTGTGGAGGGACATCCATAGTAACTGTCCTAAGGCTTACCTTTACAAGCCTATCAATAATCGGCCAGATAATAACAAGACCTGGACCTTTAACAGGGATGAGCCTTCCAAGCCTGAAAACAACACCTCTTTCATATTCCTTGAGTATCTTTATTGCACTTGATAGAAAGTAAAGGACAAGGAATATAACCACTATAAATGTGTAAAAACTAAGAGGTATCATATACTATCCTCCCTTAATCATGATTCTGAAGACCATGTCTTCAGTTATTGCTCTATTTTTTTTACCTTCAGTTTAAGACCTGAAACAGCCTCTACCCTGACCCTTTCACCCTGTTTTATGGGTTCATCACTCATGGCAGACCATATCTCACCCCTTACATAGACCATGCCATCATCCCTGATATCTGTCCTCGCTATACCTTCAAGACCCACTATACCTTCTGCACCGGTAACTGGTTTTCTCTTCCATGCCTTAAAGGCAAGACCAAAGGTTATCACAAAGAATAATGCTGTTATAATAACAGCAGGTAATATTACATATAAGGATAACTTAAAAAATGGTGCTGGACTCTCAAAGAGCATTATTGAGCCTATAATCATGGATATAATCCCTCCGATGGTAAGGATACCATGGGATATAATCTTTACTTCAAGAATAAAAAGAATGATGGCAAGTATTATAAGGAGGATGCCTGCATAATTTACAGGAAGGGTCTGAAAGGCATAAAAGGCAAGTATGAGGCAGATACCCCCCAGCACCCCGGGGAATATAGCTCCGGGATTGGTGAGCTCAAAGAATAGTCCGTATATACCAAGCAGCATCAGGATATAAGCGATATTTGGATCACTTATAAGGTCAAGAACACGCTGTCTGAATCCCATCTCCTCATGAACAATCTTTGCCTCTGTTGTGTTTATTATCGTATCTCCAAAAACGGTCTTTACCCTTCTGCCGTTAATCTTCTTAAAAAGCTCATCCCTGTCCTTTGCTATAAGATCTATAACCTTCAGCTCAAGTGCTTCCTTCTCTGTTACTGATACACTTTTTCTCACAGCATCCTCAGCCCATTTAGGATTTCTACCTCTGCTCTCTGCAAGACTCCTTATGTAGGCAGCAGCATCATTTGTAACCTTTTTAGCCATCTCCTTATCCATCTTCTCACCCATTGCAACTGGATGGGCTGCTCCTATGTTCGTCCCTGGAGCCATGGCTGCAATATGAGATGCAATGGTTATAAAGGCACCTGCTGAGGCTGCCCTCGCACCGCTGGGAGAGACATATACAACAACAGGAACGGCACTACCCACCATCTCCTTGATTATGGTCCTCATAGATGTGTCAAGTCCTCCGGGTGTGTCCAGCTCCATTATAACAGCATTGTATTTTCTTTCATTCGCCTTTTTAATTGCCTTTACAATAAACTCTGCCCTGGCAGGATTTATAACACCATCAACCCTTATAAGCATTATTTCTGAGGCTGGTTCAGAAGAAGATATTCCCGGCAAAGGCATCAGCATTAGAGAGAAAAGTAAGAGGACAAAGATTTTAATGACTTCTTTTATCATGATTTAAATTATATCATAATACCTGAAGACTTGTCTCAACAATATTATTTATGTTATTCTTATTTACTTCAATAGGGTTCTCAAAATCATTAAGATTTTTGGAACTCCTCCTGGCCTTGTCAGGAAAAAAATGTTTGGAAGGTGGTGAACCAATGGCACTTACCAAAGAACATAAGAAGACACTGGTAGAAAGCTTTAGAATTCATGATAGAGATACAGGTTCTCCGGAAGTTCAGGTTGCTATTCTTACTGAAAGGATCAATTATCTTACAGAACACTTCAAGATCCACAGGAATGACCACCACTCAAGAAGAGGACTTCTGAAACTTGTCAGTCAGAGAAGGAAATTGCTTGATTATCTTAAAACCGTGGATAGATCACGATACGAAAAACTTATAGAAAGGCTTGGATTGAGAAAATAAGAAATGCATAAAGTTGAGACCGAGTTCAGAGGTAAGAAACTGAGGCTTGAGACTGGTGAGATCGCAAAACAATCAGATGGAGCAGTCCTCGTAACCTATGGTGATACAGTGGTGCTTGCCACTGTGGTTGCTGCAAAAAAACCTTCAGAGGTTTTTGATTTTATCCCGCTGACCATAGATTATCAGGAAAAGGCCTATTCTGCAGGGAAAATCCCAGGTGGTTATTTTAAAAGAGAAGGAAAACCCTCTGAAAAAGAGATCCTTACCTCAAGGCTAATTGACAGGCCAATAAGACCACTCCTTCCAAAGGGGTTTTTTTATGAGACACAGGGAATAGTATCAGTCCTTTCCTACGGAGATGAGAATATCGCAGACATACTCGGAATTATAGGTATGTCAGCTTCTCTAATGGTCTCCGATATACCCTTTAATGGTCCAGTAGGTGCAGTCAGGGTTGGAAGGATAGATGGTAATTTTATAGCAAATCCAGATCTCTCAGAGATAGAAAAGACTGACCTTAACCTTGTTGTCACAGCCACTGAGGATGCAGTTGTAATGGTTGAAGGTGGTGCAGATGAGGTATCAGAATCTGTAATACTTGATGCACTTCAGTTTGCTCATGAAGAAATAAAAAAGATTCTCCCACTTCAGCATGAATTAAGAAGGCTTACCGGAAAGGAAAAGAGACCTCTACTTGATGTACCCATCGATGATGAGATGAGGCAGAAGGTAAGAGAACATGTAATAGAGAAGATGAAAGAATTTATAACCATCCCGGGCAAACAGCAGAGGCAGGCTGCACTTGATATGCTCCTTGAAGAAACCATAAAGGTCCTTGCTCCTGAAGGAGGCAGGGAAAGAGAGATATCCCTTATATTTAATGAACTGGAAAAAGACCTTGTAAGGTCAATGATACTGAATGAAGGTATACGGGCTGATAGAAGAAGGCCTGATGAAATAAGGCCTATATACTGCAAGGTTGGCCTTCTACCAAGGGCTCATGGCTCTGCCCTTTTTGTCAGGGGTGAAACTCAGGCACTTGCAGCAGTGACCTTTGGAACCCATGAAGACGAACAAAAGATAGACAGCCTTGAAGGTGAAACCTATAAGGCCTTTATGTTGCATTATAATTTTCCACCATTCAGTGTTGGAGAAGTTAAACCCCTGAGATCCCCGGGAAGAAGAGAAATAGGTCATGGTGCACTTGCTGAAAGAGGCCTCAAACCGGTTATACCACCGAAGGAGGTCTTTCCTTATACAATAAGGGTTGTCTCTGACATCCTTGAATCAAATGGTTCCTCATCCATGGCAACTGTCTGTGCAGGAACCCTTGCATTAATGGATGCCGGAGTACCAATAAAGGCACCCGTTGCCGGAATTGCAATGGGTCTTATATCAGAGGGGGATAAATACACAATCCTCACAGATATCCTCGGGCTTGAAGACCACCTTGGTGATATGGACTTTAAGGTAACCGGTACCAGAGATGGGATTACTGCCTTTCAAATGGATGTTAAGATAAGTGGTGTAACAAGAGAGATACTTGCTCAAGCACTTGAACAGGCAAGAAGGGGCAGATTACATATCCTTGAAAAGATGGCACAGGCTATCTCAACTCCAAGAGAAACACTTGCCCCTCATGCACCGAGAATTTATACCATTCAGATAAAACAGGACAAGATAAGAGATGTAATCGGCACAGGTGGAAAGGTTATAAGAGGGATTATTGAGCAGACAGGTGTAAAGATAGAGATAGAAGATTCAGGGCTTGTAAACATTGCTGCTACTGATGAAAGCTCTGCACAGAAGGCAATAGAAATTATTAAAGGGATTGTTGAAGAACCTGAGGTCGGTAAGATCTATCTTGGTAAGGTGAAAAGGATCGTTGATTTTGGTGCCTTTGTGGAGATACTGCCTGGCACTGAAGGTCTCCTTCACATATCTCAAATATCCCATAAAAGAATTGCGAAGGTCTCGGATGTCCTGAAAGAAGGAGATGAGGTACTTGTAAAGGTTACTGAAATCGATCCCCAGGGCAGGATCAAGCTCAGCAGAAAAGAGGCCATGAAGCAGGAAAGAGCAGAAAAAAGCCCTGCAAGAACCTGACTGACTTATTAAAACATTAATAACACCTTGATTTATTTATCTTTTTAAAGGTATTTTCGAGGCCTGCCAATTTAAAAGCCAAATCTGGTAAACTATTTACCACATGATAAGGTAATTTTCTTAATGAAGGTCCCTCTAACTGAATTTTTAATTAAAAATAGTTTAAAAGGAGCCCTCTATGGAATTTAGGAAGGAATATCTAAAAAATGGAATACCTGTTGTTATGGCTCCCATGAAAGAGTTCCGCTCTGTGTCAATTGGCATATGGGTGAGAACAGGTTCAAGATTTGAGTCACCTGAAGAAAATGGGATATCCCATTTCCTTGAGCATATATTCTTCAAAGGTACCGAAAAACGCACTCAAAAGGATATAGCGATGGAGATAGACTCCATAGGCGGTGAGCTCAATGCCTTTACCTCAAAGGAAACCACTACCTTCTATATAAGGGTTCTTGATCAATTTCTTGAAAAGGGGATAGACCTTCTCAGTGACATTTTCCTGAATTCTATCTTCCCAGAAGAGGAGATAGAAAAAGAAAAATCAATCATAAAGGAGGAAATAAAACTTGTTGAAGATACACCAGATGATTACATCCATGACCTCTTTCACCAGACCATCTGGGATAATTCAGGTCTCGGTCAGCCCATCCTTGGAAGACGTGAGACTATAAAGACCTTTTCAAGGGAAAAGCTTCTCAATTACAAAAAGAAATATTATGGGACTAAGGATATAGTAGTATCCTGCGCGGGTAGATTTGAACCTGAAAAAGTTATAGATCTCCTCAATAAATTCCTTGGCTCAATGGACGCCGGCTCTGATCCTCCAGAGATTATAAGACCTGTTTTTCATCCAAGGAAAAATATCCATAAAAAGGACCTCTCAGAGGTGCACCTCTGTCTTGGTGTTGAAGCCTTTGAACTTTCAAGTATATACCGGTACCACCTCTCCATCCTTAATGCTATTCTTGGAGGTGGGGTGAGCTCACGACTCTTTCAGGAGATTAGGGAAAAAAGAGGACTTGCCTATTCTATTTATTCCTATGTAACTGCTTTTCTTGACACAGGGGTCTGGGGTGTTTATGCAGGGACATCAAAAAAGAGATACAACGAGGTGATAGAACTGATAACGAAGGAAATGACAGGTCTTAAGGATACCATTTCAGAGGAAGAGCTGAGGAAGACAAAGGATCAGTTAAAGGGCAATATAATCCTTGGTCTTGAATCCACAGGAAATACCATGTCCCATATAGCAAGACAGGAGATTTATTATAAAAGATATATATCCCTTGAAGAAACCATAAGTCAAATAGAAAAGATAAGCCTCAATGAGATAAGAGAGATTGCTGAAAGACTTGTTTCTACCAATAACTTTGCCATGACACTCCTGGGGCCAGTTAAGGAATGAAAAATATTCTTCTTGTTGCACTTACAGGTAATTATGGCTCCGGTAAAAGCTTTGTCCTTGAGAAATTTAAAAAGATGGGAGCCCTGACAATAAACTCTGATGAAATAGTCAGGGACCTTTTAAAAAAAGAAGAAATTAAAAAAGAGGTCAGAGAACTCCTCGGTGAAAAGGTCTTAACCGAGGATGGAGAGCTTGATAGAAAGTCGATAAGAGATATTATATTCAAGGATGCCTATCTCAGGCTTAAACTTGAGGATATAATACATCCAGAGGTCTTTAAGGAGATTAATAGGGTTGTAGGAGAGGTTAAAGAGGAAAAGGTGATAATAGTGGAAATACCCGTGCTTTTTGAAAGAGGTTATCAGAACAGATTCCATAGAATAATAACAGTTTACGCTGATGAGGCGACGATATTAAAGAGACTCGAGACAAAAGGGTTATCAAGAGAAGAAATACTCAAAAGATGGGAGGCCCAGTTTCCCTATGGAAAAAAGATAGGGGCCTCTGATTTTGTGATAGATAATTCTGAAGGAAGAGATATTGACAAACAGATAGTACACATTTATTCACAACTTCAGAAAGAAATTCAAAAAGGAGTGAGATATGGAGATCAAAAGACTGGAGGATATTAAAGAGCCACCTGTAAGAACAGTCCTTACGATAGGTAATTTTGACGGAGTCCACATAGGACATCAAAAGATTATAAAAGAGGTGGTATCTTCAGCAAAGAGATTAAAGGGTACTCCTGTGGTCATGACCTTTGATCCCCACCCCTTGAGATACCTTCAACCTGAAAAAGAATTTTATCTCCTTACACTTTGTGATGAAAAGGCTAAGATAATTGAAAAACTCGGTGTCCAGATACTTCTGTGCGTAAAATTTGATCAATCCTTTGCAAGCCTTGAACCAGAGGAATTCATTAAAAAGATACTTGTGGATAAACTTGCTATAAAAGAAATAATAATAGGAAAAGACTATAGATTTGGAAAGGCTAAAAAAGGAGATGTGAATCTCCTTAAAAGGGAAGGCAAAAAATATGGCTTTAAGGTTGAGGTGGTAAATCCTGTAAAGATTAAAGGTGAGATTGTCAGCAGTAGCATAATTCGCTCACTCATAAAAAAAGGTGAGATTAAAAAGGTAATAGATTTTCTGGGCAGACCCTACAGCATTGAAGGCACGGTTGTAAGGGGCACAGGAAGGGGGTCAACTATCCTCGGGTTTCCCACTGCGAATATCCTCTCTGGGGCAGAATTGATACCAAAAGAAGGTGTATATGTGGTAAAGGTTGAGATTGAAGAGCCTTTCGTAGGTAAAAAGAAAAAAGAAGATAGATTATTCAATGGTGTAATGAACATAGGAACGAACCCGACCTTCGGCAATCAGGATTTAAGCCTGGAGGTTCATATACTTGATTTTAATGAAGATATACTTCACAAATTTATAAAGGTCTACTTTATTGAGAGACTAAGGAATGAAAAAAAATTTGCCTCTCCCGATGCCCTGAAAAGGGCAATAAAAAAGGATATAGAAAAGGCGCGGCTCTTACTTAGACCGAATTAGGGCGGTAGTTTTAGGTAAATGGATGAATAGGCTTAAGATAGAATTTTAGGCTTTAGGCTTAAGGAGAAACTTCAGCCTTCAGCCTATAGCCTTTAGCCTACTTTCTTCAGCCTTAAGCCTTAAGCCTAATTCCTTCAGCCTAATATCCTGTCTTCACGATAAGCCCTGTCTCATAAAACTCTGATGCCTTACTATTGCCTTTCTCCATAATCTTTACACCCCTTGCCTTATTGTATATATCATCAGGCCTTGTCTTTACCCTGTAAACACCTCCTGCTGGCTCAAGCTCAACACTGCCAAGCTCTCCTGTGCTGGCATAGACAATAATGCCTTCCTCACCAAAAGGTGGTGTTACCTCAAGCTCAAACCTGTCTGGTCCTGAAGGAATCTCATAGATAGCACTACCCTGAAAGTAGTTATCCTTTCTGTAGGGATTTGGCAGTATCTGGATAAGGCTTCCATCTGCCTGTCTGTAGAGAACCCTTGCATAAAAGGGCTTGTTGCCCTTGAGGAAGACCTTTATCTTCTCACCAGACCTGTATTCCTTTTTCTCTGTCCATACCTGCACCTTAAGTGGTGCAGAGGGATCATCAAGCCCTTGAGCCTCTGAGAGCCTCTTTATTGCAGACTCATCAGGTATAACCTCTGCCTTAATCTTTATCCTGTAGCAATCCCCTACCTTTGGCGGCTCGCTATCCCATATGCCTTTTTGTTCAATAATCTTTACCTTGGCATTTGCATAGGCATTGACAATATCCTTCTGTAGCTCAAAGTCCTTTACCTCTGTTTCGGATTGAATATATGTGCTTACCTGCTCAATTGCCTTTCTCTTTGCATCCTGAAGGGCTGTCTCCTCTGTCTGACGCTTTGTCCTGTCCTCACCCATACAGGCATAACCTTCGGACTCTGTGATGGTTGACTGCTGTGCCAGACACAATGAGGAAATAATAAAGACCACTGTTAAGCCAGTAATGACCTCCTTCATCTTCACACCTCCCTTAATCCTATTGTGTGGTTGCCAGTGGAAAATCCGGTATGGTCTGAGGCTTTGTGGTTACTGGTGTCTGCCTGCCCTTTGTGAGCTCCTTGACCCTCTCTGCCACAAAGGCATCAAGCATGTTTATGGTAATCTTGCCCTTCTTGAGCAGGTCTGCCTTACCCATTATGCCCTCAACAACTGCCTTTGTGAATGCACCATTTCCCCATGCTGGGTCTTCAAGGGAGTATTGCCTACCTGTAGATGATGCAAAGACCACTACACCATTTTCTGCACTGGTGAGTTCATTTATCACACCTGTTAGGTCTGTATAGCCCCTCTTACCCATTACTCCACCAGCATGACAGGTATCTACAAACATCACCACCTTGCCTGGCATAGCTGTCACTGTATTCTTTATATCAGAAAAGGCAAGGGCTGTCCTCTTCAGTCTTTCAAGGTCTGCATTGTGGGGTAAGAAGTAGTATATGCCTGCAGGGTCATTCAATCCATGACCTGCTATAAAGAGCATTGCCACATCCTTATGGGTGGTCTCTCTCTGAATCCATTCAAGTCCATCAAGTATCTCCTCCTTTGTTGCTCCCTCATCAGTGAGGAGCTTTACCTTTACATCCTCATAGAGTTTGCCCTTCTGCCTGAGCATAGTATCTACAAAGTCCTTCGCATCTTTATGGGCAAAATTAAGCCTCAGGGATTGGTCTTTGTATTTGCTTATACCTATGGCAAGGATGTATAGTTTTGGCTTTATTACAAACTCCTCCTTCTTACCTTCCCAGTAAAGCCTTACTGTAGATGGCTCACTTGAGCCAAACCTGTTTTCTGCAATCAGGCTCAATTCTATATCCCTTGGAGGCACATTCACTGTAATGAGCTCTTCTAATTCTCCTTTATCAGGCTTTGGTCTTATCTGAACCCCCCTCTCCTTGGAGACAGGCCTTCCATCTATCAAGACCTTAATGCCTGTCACTGGCTCCTGAGATGGGCTTTTAATCAGGTATCTTACTGTGAGCTCAGTAGAGCTAAATCTTGAGCCATCAGCAGGTGAAAGTATAGTTATGACAGGTGGTAAGGTCTCCTTTATAGATGCCTCTACTGGCCTCCTGCCTGATTCCTCATTTGCAAGGCTGATTGCCTTTTCTTCATCATATGTGCTAAGGAGCCTTGCTATCACATCAGGTCTGTAAAACCTCTCCCTGAATCTGGATACAGGATAAAAACCTGCCTCATTGTCCCATCCATTGTTTATATGCCAGCCTATCAATCCCTCTCCATCAGGTGAGGTATCATAATAGCCCTTTGGTGTCCAGATCACCCACCTCTTTCTATCCCTATGCGGGAAAAAGGACAGTATCTCCCTGCCATCCCTCATCCTATACCACCTTATCGTGCCATCTCCATACCCGGCTATAGCTAACTCTCCATCACCTGATATATTCACTGCCCAGGTAACAGAAGGCGCTGCCACCTTCCATAACTCATTACCCCTTTTGTCAAATGCCCTAAGATACCAATCTGCGCCAAGGAGGAATCTACTACCATCAGGAGATATGGCAAGGCTTCGGGAGGTTTCATATTGCTCAAGCTTAATTGGTATCCCCTTTAGTTTAGGCTGGTAGTTATTAAACCAATCTGTGACCTTTATCTCATCACCTTCTGTGATTGGTCTTAAAAGTATTGTATCAGTAGTATCCTTTAATTGCCTGCTCCTTACATCAAAGACTGCAGGAGATTTACCAAATTGTTCATATCCAAACTTAACTATACTGCCATCATAGGATATGAGAATTTCCTGGTCCCTATAATCAGCAGTCTCTGGTTTTTTATTAAGCCCGAGCCTTCCATTACCATCTATTATCCCGAATGATGGCTCTCCTGAAGAAAAGGCAACCCCACCACTACTTAATGGAAGAATATGAAAAATGGTACTTTTTGCTACAGGGATATCTACTGGTTTTCCCCTTCCCATTTTATCCCACCTGCGGATAATCCATTTCCATTCATTATCTATAAATTTTGGACAAATGCCTCCAGCATACAGGAAATTAGATGACCATGTGACTGAAAACAAGTCTTTACAATTTGACAAATCCCCGGTATATGGGGTATAGATAAGACTCTGGTCATGAGCTGAGAGTATATCCACCCTTACTGAGTCATGATATCCTACAGCTATCTCCTTACCATCAGGTGAAAAATGAATGTGAAAAGGTCGCCTTCCACCAGGTGCCTCCTCTTTTGAGATTAATCTGAATTTCTCATCATAAAGCCTTATATAGCCATCCCATGAGGTGGCTACAAGCCTTCCATCTTTACTGAAATCTAAGCTATAAACAGTATCGGCATAGTCTTTATCCTCTTTTACAAGAGAGTAATCATCTGTCTTAAATACCCTTATGCCGTTATTTCGACCAAGTCCTATGGCAAGGAACCTGCCGTCTCTCGAATAGGTGATGTGATTTATTGCATTTGGCAGACCTGAGAGCCTCTTTATGAGCCTTCCTGTGGAGAGTTCAAAGATATAAAGTGATTGATACTCCCCTTCATAATCTGTCCAGCCACCAGCTGCAATATACCTGCCATCTGGTGATACAGCAACTGCATATATCCTTCCTACATTGCCTTCATCAATTGGAGGCCTTATAGTCCTTAAAAGCCTGCCTGTCTTAAGCTCCCATACCCTTATGGTCTTATCATCTGAGCCTGTAACAAGGAATCTCTCATCCCTATCAATACCAATCCTCTTTATCACTGCAGTGTGCATACCTGTCTCTATTTTCAGTATAGGCTCAGAAGGTGGTTCCTTTGCTTCCACAGACCCTGCTAAGAGGGTTATTAATGATAGGAAAAACAATAGCCTCTTCATAGGTGCCTCCTTTATTGTTCTATGCCCTTTATTCTCATTCCCTTAAGATACTCTATATAAAACCTCATTTCAAGCCTTTTTGTAGCCCCTGGCTCTAAATCAATCTTCCATATAAGTATACCATCTTCTCTAATCTCTGCCTCCTTTGTTGATGGCTTTTCTAAATAGGTCTTAATCTGTTCGTTCTGGGATATGGGATAGTTATCTTTTACTGTAATATTTACAGGCTTTGATTTTCCATTCCTTACTGTTATTTCGTATTCATATATGAGCCTTTCTGTCTTAGAGATAATGCCTGTATATTCAGTAAACTTCTTGATTAGCTTTCTTTCTACATTTATGGATTCATCTATACCAAGGGGAATTGAGATATCTTCCCCTGATGTAAAAGACCTTGTTAATTGCTCGCTTCTAACAAACCTTTTATCAAGATAAATATTTATACTTCCTGGGAAAATTGGAAAAGGGAAAGGATTTTTAAAATTGCCAGTAATAAATACAAAGGGAGATAGCTTAGGAATTGTTACATATTCCAATAGGTTACTATTCTTTTCTCCTTTATCTACTGTTTTCGTTGCTAAAAACACCTTCTGAGGCTGGTTGTCAGCAGGGATTGTAAATTTATCTTTCAGAATAAACTCAAAAGAAATAGCTCCTTCCTTAGTCTCTGGTTTTATATCCTCTGCTAATTCTTCCTTCATTTCTGAACCAACGATTTCCATACCTTTCCCCATACTTTTATAAAATACAGGCTCCCTTGGCCTATAAATATCCACATACCAGGGTGAAAGGTCATTTAATTTACCCACAACAGGTTTAGATGTAGATATTACTAATTCTACATCCCGCCAGTCTTCTGCTGTGCCTTGAGTAACACTTGCATATAAATCTAACCCTATTGTCCCCTTTAATGTATCTACATGAATGTCATATTGAGGTTTCCACATAGCATTATTAACAAGATATTTCAGCTCCATCTCCACATCATCTTCTCTATCTCCGTAAACTGTTAATATTAAGTTTTTAATTTTCTCCTGTTTTGTCCCGATATTTGATAACTCCTTTTCTAAATTGTTCTTTTCTTCCTTTAATTTATCTAATTTCTGCTCTATTTCAGCAATGCCTTTATAACTTCTCTTTAATTCCATATCTACAAACTTAGCATACCCCTCAAGCTCGCCCTGGAGAAGCTTCACATTAGATGAAAAGGGCATAAGTTTTTTTAAAAAATCTATGTAATTATTTATAGCTAACATCTCGCCACTTAATGATTTTATCTCACCATCTATTTTTTCAATCCTTTCCTTTAAAGATTTTATCCTTTCCTGTGTTTGTTCAACCAGATAACTTTCTTCTACTTTTAAATCTATAATCTTTGCATTTCCTTTTATAATACCTGCTGACACAGAGTTATCTACAAGGCTGGCTGGGAAACCAGTCAAACTAAAGACATTTCTTCCTTTCTTAATTTTTGTAATGGTTTTTCTATACACAAGGGCAGAATCAGTGTATACCACTACTTTCTCTATTTTTGATGGGAGCTCTACACTGGCAATGGATGGGATTTGTAAGAATAAAACAAGGATGACTACTAACAGATACTTAATCATCTTAAACCTCCTGTTTTTTAAGTTAGAAGCCAACATTACAAATTTTATCATAGGATTCTATAAAAACAAAGGTAAAATTCACAGCCAAGTTTTTGTCAAATCTTTTATTCCAAAGTTTATTATAATAAATGCTCCTTTAAAGCTGCATCCTATATGTTGCTATAAAAGCTCACCCGGGGCTTAAATTATATTTTAAAATGTGACACCACTACTCCTATATCATTTTTATACCTCTTGTTGCTTTATAAGCTCTGATGGCTTTGAGAAAAGAACTGGCTTCGTGAAATGTCGATACTGCTTGGGCAATAATGATTATCAGTAGTAAGAAGGCAATATAGCGCAGCAGTCTTCTTCCATATAGACCGGCTATAAGTGCAAGAATTCCTGCCAGCGTAAGAAATATAAGGCCTGCCAGAGGGTCTAAGACCGTTACACCCATCACCATTAGGAAAACCGATAGCCCGATGAGAACCTTTGGGTCTGAGACATTATACCTCTTCATCTCTTCCTCCGTGATAATGTATTTCCCCTGCATATAGCCTCCTCCTTAAGATGTAATCATTCTTAAAAAGGAGACTATCATATATGTGACGTTTTAAAATAGTAATTATGTGTGACATTTCAATATAGTAACCACATCTTTAAACTGTAATTTGCCGATAGAAAGAATCAAAAAAACAGCAAAGCCTCCTTTTCATTAGGGTTTTGGATGATATAAAA
>JBKBPW010000019.1:0-21745 GCA_046292975.1 Thermodesulfovibrionales bacterium | reverse complement strand
TTTACAGGATAAATAAAAATTGTCGCATTGTAAAGGCATTGAGGCAGCCTGCCCTTTTTCTATCGGCAATTTACAGTAATACTCAAAGACTTGACCTGATATTAAAACCTTTGTTTAAATAAAATAAAAATTTAAAGGAGTGCCCATGCCCCATCCGAGAGTTCTTGCCTTTGTGCTTGCTGGTGGTAAGGGTGAGAGACTCTTTCCATTAACAGCCTTTCGTTCAAAGCCATCTGTTCCATTTGGTGGTCGTTACAGGATAGTGGATTTTGTCCTGAGCAATTTCATAAACTCCCATATCTACTCAATCTATCTACTTGTTCAGTATAAATCACAATCTCTGATAGAACATATCAGGAGAAACTGGGTTATATCTCCTCTTATCAAAGAACATTTTATAACAGTGGTGCCACCCCAGATGCGGATGGGGCCTGAGTGGTTTCAGGGAACTGCTGATGCTGTATTCCAGAACCTTAATTTAATAAAGCAACTTGATCCAGAACTTGTCATAGTCTTTGGAGCTGACCATATATACAGGATGGACATAAGGCAGATGATAGACTTTCACCTTGAAAAGGATGCCCTTGTAACGGTCGCAGCAAGGCCTGTCCCTATTGGGACAGCCTCTCAGTTTGGAGTGATAGTCTCTGATGAAGATAAAAGAATAACAGGTTTTCAGGAGAAGCCGAAGAAACCTGCACCCATGCCCGAGAATCCCGATATGGCCTATGTCTCAATGGGAAATTATATATTTAACAAGGATGTGCTTATTGAGTCCCTTATCAAGGCCCAGAAGAAAAAACAGCACGACTTTGGTGCCCATATCATTCCAGACCTTGTAGAGACAGGAAGGGTATTTGCTTATGACTTTGCAACAAATATAATACCTGGCACAAAGGATTACGAGGAAAAAGGTTACTGGAGAGATGTGGGAACAATAGAAGCATATTTTAATGCTCATATGGACATGCTTGGAGAGAGGCCATTATTTGAATTAAATAACAGGCTCTGGCCTATTCATCCTTCAAGCTCTGAATTTCCACCTGCAAAGATATTGCGGGGAGATATAAGAAACAGCATTATTGCAGAGGGCACCGTGATCGGAAAGGCAAGGATAATAAACTCTGTTGTGAGAAGCGGTGTGACAGTGGAGGATGGAGTGACTATTGAGGAATCCATAATAATGGATGATGTGGTAATAAAAAGAGGTGCATCTCTTAAGCGTGTGATAGTGGATAAGCTTAATACAATAGGAGAAGGTGAGAAGATAGGCTTTGATCCTGAAAAAGACAGATTCAGATGCCATATAGACCGTTCTGCAATAGCTGTGATTCCCAGGTGTGGAAGGCTTGTGAAGCCCTCAAAGGAATAATAATTGATAAAAGACTATGTTAATCCGTGGAAGCCCCTATCAACTATGTGTCTCTGGTCAGGGCTTATTGCTGCATCCCTATTTGTGATCCATGCAATTATAGACAAAGATAGATTCCTTTTGTTTGATTATGTGAATCTTCTATTTCATGAATTCGGCCATCTCTTTTTTGGCATAATGGGTGAAACAATTGGCTTATGGGGTGGCACACTTATGCAGCTTTTTATACCCTCACTTATTCTTATTTACTTCCGGGTTAAGGGTGATATCCCTGGTACTGCCTTTGGTGTTTTCTGGATCGGTGAGAATCTTCTGAACATCTCTATCTATATTGCTGATGCAAGGAGTATGTCATTACCGCTTGTAGGTGGTGGATTGCATGACTGGAACATAATCCTTTCAGATATGGGCATGCTTCAGTATGATAAATTTATCGCAGTAGCTGTAAGAACAACAGGCTGGCTCATTATAGGCTTGTCAATAACATGGTTTTTGATAAAGGGAATAAAAAATAAGGTATAAAAAATTAGCTTATACTTTATGCACTGTAAATAGCCAATAGAAATGTATAAGCAATAGCAAGGTATGCCTCAAAGCCTTATTAGGCAGAAGGTATTGCAATAAAGGCTTCTGGCACTTGTAGGCTTTTCTATCACTTGCCCATTAAGTTAACAATCTGCTATATTCAATAACAATGAGTTCAAAGGTAAGGGTAAGATTTGCTCCAAGTCCAACAGGTCATCTTCATATTGGAGGTGCAAGGACAGCACTTTTTAACTGGCTTTTTGCCAGACACAATAAGGGTGTTTTTATCCTGAGGATTGAGGATACAGACAGAAGTCGCTCGACAGAGGAATATATTGAGGCTATTATAGAGGGGATGAAGTGGCTTGGGCTTGACTGGGATGAGGGACCCTACAGACAGACAGACAGGCTTGAGATTTATAAAAGTTATGTTGATAAACTTTTAAAGGAGGGTAAGGCCTATTATTGCTATTGTTTACCTGAAGAGCTTGAAGAAAGAAGGCGACTTGCCCTTGCGCAGGGAAAGCCGCCAAAGTATGATGGTCGCTGCAGAGAACTTAAGGCCCCGGTTCCAGGAAGGATCCCTGCTGTCAGGTTCAAGATGCCACAGTTCGGTATTACAGCGGTTGATGACCTTATAAGGGGAAAGGTTAGCTTTGATAATGAGCAGCTTGATGACTTTATAATAATGCGTTCCGATGGCACACCTACATATAATTTCTGCGTTGTAGTGGATGATGTTGATATGCGAATAACCCATGTAATAAGAGGCGATGACCATCTTAATAACACGCCAAAGCAGATACAGATATACAGGGCCTTGAATTATGAGCTCCCTCAGTTTGCTCATCTACCCATGATACTTGGATCAGATAAAACAAGACTCAGTAAGCGCCATGGTGCAACCTCTGTGATGGCCTATAAGGAGATGGGTTATCTTCCTGAGGCACTGCTGAACTATCTTGTGAGGCTTGGCTGGTCCTACAAGGATCAGGAGATATTCTCAAAGGAAGAATTAATTGAGAAGTTCACTCTTGAAAATATCGGTAAGTCTGCTGCTGTATTTAATCCTGAAAAACTCCTCTGGCTTAACAGCCATTATATAAATGCATCTACCCCTGAAAGGCTCTATGAGCTTGTGAGGCCCTTTCTTATAAAGGAAGGTATTATAAAAGAAGATACAGAGATAGATATCCAGTGGATCTCAAAGGCGATCGCAACTCTTAAGGAGAGGTCAAGGACGCTTGTAGAGCTTGCAAATTCCTTGAGATATTATATCCTTGAAGATATAGAGATTGATGAGGAGGCAAGGCAGAAGTTTATAAATGAAAAGACCATTGGTTATCTAAGACAGGTGAGGGAGCTTCTCATAAGCATTGATGGCTTTGAAAGTAAGCCCCTTGAAGAGGCATTCAAGAAACTTATTAGTGAGTTAGGAGTAAAACTTTCAGAGGTGGCCCAGCCATTGAGGGTAGCTCTTACAGGTAAGACAGTGAGCCCTCCAATATTTGATGTACTCTCGGTACTCGGTAAGGAAAGGGCACTCAGGCGTCTTGACAGGGTCATAGAGACCTCATAGCCATGGGTTATATATCTGTCATAGGTGCTGGTAACTGGGGTACCACCATAGCCTGCCATATTGCGAAAAAGGACTATGATATCTCTCTATGGGTCTATGAGTCCGAACTTGCAGAGATTATAAAGAATACAAGAAGAAATCAATGGTATCTGCCAGATGTCCCGATACCAGAACATGTGAGGATTACCACAGACCTTCAGGATGCAGTTTATAAAGCAAGGTTTGTCATAAATGCTGTTCCCACCCAGTTTATAAGGAGTGTCTTTTCAAGACCTCTTAAATTTGGTCCTGATACAGTGATAATAAATCTCTCCAAGGGTATAGAAAGGGAAACCCTTCTAACGCCTTCTGAGATATTAAAGGAGCTCACAGGTCTTGAGGTTGCGGTGCTTTCAGGACCGAGTTTTGCAAAGGAGGTCTCAAAGGGCCTACCAACTGCTGTAACACTTGCTACAAGGGACAGACACCAGGGTCTTCTTATTCAGGATATACTGAGTTCAGATAGATTTAGGGTTTATCTTCATGATGACCTGATAGGTGTTGAGATAGGAGGTGCGCTCAAAAATGTTATAGCCATTGCCTCAGGGATATCCGATGGTCTGGGTCTTGGAGCTAATGCAAGGGCGTCCTTAATAACAAGAGGACTTGCTGAGATAACAAGACTTGGGGTTGCTATGGGTGCAAATCCAAGGACATTTTCAGGTTTGAGCGGAGTGGGAGATCTGATCCTTACATGTACAAGCAATCTTTCAAGGAATTATACCCTCGGATACAGGATTGGAAAGGGTGAAAAGCTGAGAGATATCCTGAGCGGAATGCGTGAGGTTGCAGAAGGAGTCCCCACAGCTGAGTCTGCCTTTAAGCTTGCTGAGAGATATTCTGTGGAGATGCCAATAACTGAAAAGGTTTATGAGGTCCTCTATAAAGATAAATCTTCTCAGACTGCCTTAAAGGAGCTCATGACAAGACCTCTCAGGGAGGAATTCCCTGAGTTATGAACAGGACTGATCTGCTTAAGATATTGAGGGATGTAAGCTCCTCAAGAATCTCACCAGAAGATGCTTACAGGAGATTACAGCATCTTCCCTATGAAGACCTTAAGATAGCAAAGATAGATCATCACAGAGAACTCCTTTCAGGGATTCCAGAGGTAATCTTTGCAAAGGACAAGGCCCCTGATGATGTTATTGCTATTGCACGGAATATATTTAAAAGACATGGTAGATTCCTGATTACAAAGGCAACAAAGGAGATCTATAAAAAAATCAGGATTAAAGGTGCAAGATTTTATGAAAAGAGTGGAGCCATTGTTGCTGGTAAATCTTCTAATAAGATTGGAGATATCTTGATACTAACAGCAGGGACATCGGATATCGGAGTTGCTGAGGAGGCAAAGGTCACAGCAGAATTCCTTGGAAGCCGTGTGGAGACACTTTATGATATAGGTATAGCAGGTCTTCACAGGATTGTGGAACATCTTGACAGATTTAAAAAGGCAAGGGCGATCATAGTAATTGCCGGGATGGAAGGGGCACTTCCAGGTGTTGTGGCAGCCCTAACTGATAAGCCAGTTATAGGTGTTCCTACCTCCTCTGGATACGGAATGAGTCTGGGTGGAATAGCAGCACTTCTTGGGATGCTAAATTCCTGTGTGCCTGGTGTGGCTGTAATGAACATAGACAATGGCTTTGGAGCTGCCTGTCTTGCCCACAGGATAAATATACTTCAGCCATAATATCATAATGATAATGCGTGACTATAATGACTTTTTAACTTATAATTGTTTCTGTATTATATAATAGCCTGGGGTTTGACTTTTACTTGAGTGTTACCCGGCAAAATTCATTTACTTGACAAAGATTCTTTATAAACAATAAAATAATATACTTTTTCTTTACTTCTTGAAAAAACTAATCCATACGGAGGGCTTTATGGCTGAAGGTATTGTGGAAGCAACTACAGAAACATGGGATAAGGAAGTTTTAAACGCTCAAGGACTTGTAATGGTTGATTTCTGGGCAGTATGGTGTGGTCCCTGCAGGATGATTGCACCTACTGTTGAAGAGCTGGCAAAGGAATATGCTGGAAAGGTGAAGGTGGTTAAACTCAATACAGATGAGAATCCTGATGTTGCCAGCAGATATAAGATAATGGGCATACCTACAATTATGTTTTTTAAGAATGGCCAGAAGGTTGACCAGATTGTAGGAGCAGTTCCCAAGTCTCATTTAAAATCCAAGATAGATACACTTCTGTCTGCATAGATTCAAACTAAGCGTGTCAGATTTTAGGTGGGTATTAATGAGACTGAAGCTCGCAGTGTTATTTTTTTTCTTTCTACTTTTTTCCTGTTCCAGAGAGACCCATGTTCAGGAGGGTAAGGTTGTTCCAAATCTTTCCTTTAAATATATCAATGGAGAGTCCATCAGACTTTATGATCTGAAGGGGAAGGTAGTTCTTATTGAATTCTGGGCAACATGGTGTGAGGCCTGCAGGGAAGCTGTTCCTGACCTTATAGAGATTTATAAAAATAACAGAGATAAGGGTTTTGTGATGATTGCTGTATCTGTGGATGAAGGTGGAGATTATGTGAAAAGGGTTAAGGATTTTGTTAATGAACATAATATCACCTATCCCGTTGCTGTTGATGGGATCTCCCTGAGTAAAAAATTCGGAGTTTATACGATTCCCTCTATTTTTATAATTAATAAAGAAGGTATTCTTGTCAAAAAATATCCTGGATATTTTCCTGATTTTGCCCGTAAGATAGATAAAGAAATTAAGGGATTGTTATAATAATAAGATGTTTGATGCATTAACAGAAAAACTTGACTCCATATTCAAGAAACTTCGTGGAAGGGGCATACTCAAGGAGGAGGATGTTGATCAGGCCCTGAGAGAGGTAAGACTTGCCCTTCTTGAGGCTGATGTTAATTATAAAGTTGTCAAGGATTTTGTTAACTCAATAAAACAGAAGGCCGTCGGAAGTGGTATACTTGAGAGCCTCACACCTGGACAGCAGGTCATAAAGATTGTCCATGAAGAGCTTATTAAGCTTATGGGTTCTTCAGATTCAATTATAAAACTTTCACCTAACCCGCCTACAATTCTTATGATGGTAGGATTACAGGGTTCTGGAAAGACCACTACATCAGCCAAGATTGCAAATTATTATAGGTCTCAGGGCAGGAGGCCTATGCTTGTTGCAGCAGATATTAAAAGGCCTGCTGCCATTGAGCAGCTTATAACCCTTGGTGCTCAACTTCAGATACCTGTATTTTATTCAAAAGATATAAGTGACCCTGTTAAACTCTGTGAAGAGGCGGTCAGGAAGGCAAGGGTAGATGCCCGTGATATATTGATACTGGATACCGCAGGTAGACTTCACATTGATGAGGAACTAATGGAGGAACTCAGGCAGATTAAGGAAAAGACCTCGCCTCATGAGATACTTCTTGTTGTTGATGCCATGACAGGTCAGGAAGCTGTAAATGTTGCTTCTGCCTTTAATGAAAAGATATCCATTACAGGGATTGTGCTTACCAAGATGGACGGAGATGCGAGGGGTGGAGCAGCCCTTTCTATGAGGGCAGTTACAGGGAGGCCGATAAAATTTATAGGGACAGGTGAAAGACTTGATTCATTAGAGCCTTTCTATGCTGACAGGATTGCCTCAAGGATCCTCGGAATGGGAGATGTCCTCAGCCTTATAGAAAAGGTTCAGAAGACCTATGATATTAAGGAGGCAGAAAGACTTCAGAAGAAGGTAAAGGATGACGATTTTGACCTTGATGATTTGAGACTTCAAGTAAGAAAGATAAGAGGGATGGGATCTCTTGAAGGTTTATTAGGCATGATACCAGGTTTCAGTAAGATGAAAGGTATTAATATAGATACAAAGGAGTTTGTGAAGGTTGAGGCAATCATCAATTCCATGACACCTGAGGAAAGACGGAATCCCTCTATCCTTAACGGTAGCAGACGCAGGCGCATAGCCCTTGGAAGTGGTACAACAGTAGCTGATGTAAATAGGCTCCTCAAACAGTATAATGAGATGAAGAAGTTAATGAAGGCCTTTAAGGGTAAAAAGGGATTTAGACTTCCAAATATATTGCAGATATGATTTATAATATTTAATCAGAAAGGAGGTGTGCTTTGGTAAAGATTAGATTAATGAGAATTGGTGCCCATAAAAGGCCCTATTACAGGATTGTTGTGGCTGATTCCAGGACAAGAAGGGATGGCCCGTATATTGAGCTTCTTGGAACTTATGATCCTCTGAAAGATTCAGAGGTCAAGATTGATAAAGATAAGGCTAAGGCATGGATTCAAAAGGGTGCACAGCCAACAGAATCTGTTAAAAAACTTTTAACAAGAGCGGGCCTGTAGTGCCCCAAATTCCTTGAGGAGGTGAACCATCATGCTGAAAGGATTAGTTGAGAGTATGGCAAAGGCTCTGGTTGATAAGCCAGAGGAGGTAAGTGTTAAGGAGGTGGATGGAGAAAAGACCACCGTATTTGAGCTCAGGGTTGCTCAGAGTGACCTCGGGAAGGTGATAGGGAAACAGGGTAAGACTGCCCGTGCTATGAGGGCAATATTAAGTGCAGCAGGAACTAAGGTCGGTAAGCGTTGCGTCCTTGAGATACTTGAATAGTAAAAAACTGTGCGTTAGATTGATTAATAATCTTTTGTAATTTATTATTTATCTTCGCACAAAGAGACCTGAAGGGCAGGGCCGGATACCTGCCCTTTTTACCATGAAGATGGTTATTGATGTTATCACCCTTTTCCCGGAGATAATAAAGACCTATCTTTCCTGTGGAGTTTTAAAGAAGGCCGTAGAGGAGGGTCTCATTCAAGTGCGAATTCATAATCTCAGGGATTTTACAAAGGACAGGCACAGGACAGTGGATGACTATCCCTATGGAGGTGGTTCAGGTATGGTGATGAAACCTGAACCACTGTTTAATGCAATTGAGCATATAAAGTCTGATAATATGGAAAGATTGATAATTCTCCTTACACCTCAGGGAAAGAAATTCAATCAGCAAATGGCACGGGCACTTTCAGAGGAAAAGAGAGGGTTGGTGTTTATATGTGGTAGATATGAGGCGATTGATGAGCGTGTGAGGTCAATAGTGGATGAGGAGATTTCCATAGGTGATTATGTCCTAACTGGAGGAGAATTGCCTGCTTTAGTTATAATAGATGCAATATCAAGATTGTTGCCAGGCGTTCTTGGCAATTATGGTTCAACAATAGAAGAGTCCTTTCAATGGGGTATACTTGATTATCCCCACTATACAAGGCCACCGGAATTCAGGGGTATGAAGGTACCGGATATCTTACTGAGCGGTGATCACGAGGCAATAAGGAGATGGAGAAGGAAGGAGGCCTTGAGAAGGACCCTTGAAAAAAGACCGGATTTGCTTGAAAAGGCGGTCCTCAGTGAGGAGGATTTAATTCTGATAAAAGAGATAAAGGAGGAGTCATGAACGAGTTAATAAAGGCAGTTGAGGAGACATATAAAAAGAGAGAGATACCAGATTTCAAAGTTGGAGACACAGTGAGGGTTCATGTAAAGGTCAAGGAAGGTGATAGAGAAAGGCTTCAACCTTTTGAAGGAGTTGTGATAGCCCGTAGAGGTGGAGGCTTGAGGGAGACCTTCATGGTAAGAAAGATATCCTTTGGAGTTGGAGTTGAGAGGATTTTTCCTCTTCATTCACCTGTTGTTGACTCCATAGAGCTTATAAAGAGGGGAGATGTAAGAAGGGCAAAACTCTTTTATCTGAGAAAGAAGAAAGGTAAAGAGGCCAAGATAAAGGAAAAGGAGATAAGGGCTGGTGCAGAAGTAACAGCAGGTGAGACTGTCAATAACGGTTAAAAGCTCAGGCAATTCATAATGCCCCTTTTTAAGTATGATGACAGCTACAGAAAAAAGGGTTACAGGGTGATTGCAGGTATTGATGAAGCAGGAAGGGGCTCTCTGGCAGGTCCTGTTGTAGCTGGTGCTGTTATATTAAAAGAAGGACACATTATAGAAGGTCTTGATGATTCAAAGAGATTAACCCATCAAAAAAGGATGGAACTTTTCTGGCAGCTGATGCTCGAGGCAGAGGATGTAAGTTTTGGGATCGTGGATGTTGAGGATATAGAAAGGTTTAATATCCTTCAGGCTACAAAGATGGCAATGCTGAGGGCAATAGATGGATTAAAAAAGAGACCTGATCTTATCCTAATAGACGCCCTGAGATTGCCCATCTCATTAAAGCATATCTCCATAATAAAAGGTGATCAGAAGAGTGCATCTATAGCAGCAGCCTCAATAATTGCAAAGGTTCTCAGGGACTGGATCATGGAGTACTATGATTTTCTTTATCCAGAGTATGGTTTCAAAGACCACAGGGGATATGGTACAGTACGGCATAGAGAATGTCTCAGGATTTATGGTCCCTGTCCAATTCATAGAAGGACATTTAAACCTGTAAGTCAAAGGGAGTTCTTTTTTATCAGTAAAAGGATGTTCTCTATTGAAGAATCATGAAGTTAAGGACACCTATAGAGAATGAACGGATTGATGAGGCCCTTGAACTCATCTGGCTTCTCAGAGAAGACAACAGGGCATTTTTGTCTAATTTTAAGGCAAGCTCTGATGATGAATCTACTGAGGAGATAATTAGATTGCTCATTGAGGATGGCCTGGTCAACATAAAGGGTGAAGAGATTGATTTTACAGAAAAGGGTTATGAAAGGGCACGGGGCCTTATAAGAAGATACAGACTCGCAGAGAGGCTTTTTTCAGATGTCTTTGAATTGAGAGATGACCTCGTTAAGGATGATGCCTGCAGGGTTGAACATATATTGAGTAATGAACTAACTGACAGTGTCTGCACATTTCTCGGTCATCCTCCCACATGTCCTCATGGAAAGCCAATACCGAGAGGTGAGTGTTGTAAAAAATATCGTGTTGATGTGGAGCCACTGATAACAAGGCTTTCCAGTATTGAACCGGGCACAGAGGTAAAGATTGTCTTTATAGTACCTTCTCAGAAGAGCAGTGTTGTAAAACTATCATCCATGGGGATAATACCAGGTGTGAGGATAAGACTCCTTCAGAAAAAACCAACCATCATACTTCAGGTTGAAGAGACTGTTATAGCGATTGATCCTGAGATTGCTGATGAGATACTTGTAAGGAAGGTTGCCTGACCGGTAAAATTACTCTAAATCTTGTCCCCTTATTTACTTCACTGTGGACATCTATCTTCCCCTTATGACCCTCTATGATTCTGTAGCTTATTGACAGGCCAAGTCCTGTCCCTTTTTCCTTCTTTGTGGTGAAGAATGGTTCAAAGATCCTCGGGAGTATGTCAGGAGGGATTCCATGACCTGTGTCTTCCACATCTACATAGATATTATTATTGTCCACTATTCCTGTACGAAGTATGAGGGTACCGCCTTTTTCCATTGCATGTATTGAGTTATTGATAAGATTTAAAAAGACCTGTTTCAGCTGATTATGGTCAGCCTGTATAATCGGAACCTGTCCGAATTCTTCTATAACATCTATATCGCTATGTTTAAGTTGAAGAGATGCAAGTTTGAGGATCTCACTCAACAGAAGGTTTATGTTCACATCTACAATATTAATTGCCCTTTTCCTTGCAAATTCAAGGAGCTGATTTACAATTTCCTTTGCCCTGAGGGATTCCTGTTCAATGATCTTCAGGTCTTTTTTAATGGTTTCTATATCTGATTCTTCCTGAGAAAGTTCCGAGAATCCTATTATACTTGTGAGAGGGTTATTCAGTTCATGGGCAATATTTGAGGCCATCTCTCCAAGGGCAGCAAGTTTTGCAGCCTGTATTAGCTGCTCCTGTGTCTGCTGGAGCTCCCGCATCCTGTTTCTGAGGTCTTCCATAAGTTTCACATTCATAAATGAGACAGAGATCAGATTTGAAAGTATGGCTGCTATACTGAGATCTGTATCATTAAAAAATCCATGTTTTTTGTTCATTACCATCAGAAGGCCTGATAGCCTTTCCTGTTCCTTTATCCAGATCAAAAGGGACGGTTCATTTATGCTGTCAAAAAAGCTGGTCTTGATAGAAGGAGCAGATCCAGGGGTGAATATAGTTGGTTCTTTCCTGTAATACAGGTAAAGTGCCTCTATCTCTTTTTCAGGTAGCATTATTTCTTTACCTGTGATATCAATGAACCTTTCATTATCCCTGATAAATATCCTGCAGTCAGTTGCATCAAATAGTTCCTTTACAACACCAATAAGCTCATTATAGGGCATGCCTTCCTCTGAAAGGGAATACAGAGGTATGGTTGCCCTGTAAAGGTGTGAGAGTCTCTTCGTGAATCCTAAAAGCTCATCATGGTTTTTCTTAAGGGTAATACTCATATCATTAAAGGCCTCTGAAAGGTCCCTGAACTCATCCCTGTAAGGATAGGAGGCTGTTACGCCGAGTTTTCCGGCTTTAAGTTCCTTAGTGGCATTTATGAGTATACCCATGGATTTTGTTATCTGTTTTGTGAAGACTATGGCCACAGTAAGTGCAGCAAAAAAGCAAAAGACAGGGTTAAAAATAATATAATTTTTGAATTATTTATATCCTTCAGTGCCTTTACCGTCTTTGCATAGAGTCTTTGATCTGCGGTGAAGGCCATCTCCTGGACCATGCTTAAAAGGGTATTGCCGAGAGTTATAGCAACGAGTCTCAGTCTCTCTATCCTTTCTCTGTTTGCTGTGGTGGTGATCAGGGCGCTCAGGGCATCCTTATATTGTTCCACCATGTCACTTACACGATTTAACTTCTCTGTTAGGTCTTTACTGTGATGGCAGGACTTACAACTCTGGACTGATCTGTCAAGGTCAGAGACATGTTCAACTATTACATCAACCTCGCTCCCAAAGGCTGTTCCTATAGTATATAAGTGTGTCTGAACTGTCTGGGTATTTATAACAAGGTTCTGTCTTATGATCTCAACCCTGTGGAGACTGATAACAGTTTCAAGGTCTGTGGTGGTTTTGTAGATATAGTAGATTGTAATTCCAACTCCTGTGCTGAAGAGCAGGAATAAGAGTGCAAGGGATATTATAAGTCTCTTTTTCATCTGTATTTATAAGTCTTTATTTCAATATCAGCTTTTTTAAGCATATTATAAACAATTGAGAAATCTTCTTTTGATGCTACTGTAAACCTCAAGGCGCCAAATTGTTCAAGAACCTTTCTACCTTCTGGGTCTTTATCCATGTTTATTAAAATATCTTTGATCCTTTCCTTCAGACCCTTATCAAGCCTTTTTGACAGACAGAGCGTAACATCAGGAAGTGCAATAGACCTTGCTATAATCAATATCTCCTGTTCTATCACAGGATCTTTTTTAATTCTTTCCTTTATGATTTTACTCTTAGCAACACCTATATCTGCCTTTCCATCAAGGACACTGAGAAGTGCTGAGTCATGACTCCCTGTAAAATAGTATTCTCTGAAATAACCGAGTGGATTTTTAATTCCGTGTTCTTTGAAATAGGCAAGGGCAAAGATGTAGCCAGTAGCAGTTGCCCTGTCCACAAAGGCAATGGTTTTACCTTTCATATCCTTTATATCCTTTATGTTGCTGTCTCTTCTCACAAAGATATAGCCTTCAGCACTTGATGTCCCGTCAAGATTCAGGGGTCTTACAACTGGCTCAACACCAAGTTTTTCAATAGCAAGGACAGAGGTAAAGGCTCCAAAAAAGGCTCCATCAAGATTTCTCATTACAAATCTATCTATTATGTCGCCATATCTGCTCAGGATAGTGAATCTTGTTTTCATCCCCAGCCTGGATGTAAGATATTCACTCAGTGGTTTGTATCTATCCATCTGTCTGAAGATATTCTCCTCAGGGATAAGACCTATACGGATTTCTCTTTCTGCTGAAAATGAGACTGTGCTGAAGCATAGGATTAAGACTGATATTATTAAGACTAAGAATCTCATCAGTGGATCACCTCTGTTGCCTCTGTGAGTAAATCAGCTGAGATACGGAGACCCATCCTCTGTGCCTCGCCGATGTTAAAGATTAATTCCATATCTGCACTGGAATCCCTGGCAATCTCATGAGGTTTTTTGCCTTTCAGAATGGCCTGTACAATAGCAGCTGCCTTTTCTGCCTGTTTCTTTGCGGAAGGATAGAGTGCGATAGTGGGTTTTGCCTCTCTCCTTGGAAGAAGGGTAGCAATAGGTATCATGTTATTTGAAGAATGTTCACGGAATGCTGAAAGGGCTATATTTACTATGCTGCTTGTTGTAAAGATAAGGGCATCTACATTGAGGTCTTCAATTACCTGTCTAATATCAGAGGGTCTCTTTATGACAAGCTTTATAACAGCCATCTTATAAAAGGGACAGCATCTCATAATCTCATTGAGCTGATAGAGAGAATCACTTTCAAGGGGATTGTATATGACACCAAGCGTCTTTATCTCCTTCATGCTGTTCAGGTACCGTGGGATACTTGAGATAGGTGTTTTGAATTCAACACCAGTGCTATTTTTTGTCCTGTATCTTTCAAGGGCTGGAGTGTATCCTGCCACATATATAACAGGCTGGTCAGGTCTTTCCTTTAAAGTGACAATTGTTGCCTCGGTTCCATAGCAGAAGATTATATCCACATTATGGGCTATAAGTTTCCTTGCAGCATTGCTCAGGGCAACGGGATCAGGAAAGGGTTTCTGGATTAGAAAATCAATCTGACCTCCTACAATATTTGCTTCCATCTTTTTAAGAAAATGAGTATGAATTTCTTCATAATAGGTAACATTGGATGGGAGTATCACACCTACTGTCTTTTTTTCAATAGCATAGGATTCTTTGATAAGAAAAATAAATGAGGTAAGGATTAGAATCAATAGCCTGAACTTAAATTGTCCCATAATTTGTTAAAAATCCCTCATACCCGAGTATGTCCTTCATGCTTTTTGTTATAATACCATAATCAATAAAAAATTTTAATCTTCAGGTGAAAATCCAATGAGATTATCTATTACAGGACTTGCAAATACAGGCAAGACAACAATATTTAATGCACTTACAGGACTGGATCTTCCAACTTCTCTCTATGTTACAAGAGAGATGGAACACCAGATTGGCACTGTAAGGGTCCCTGATAAAAGAATTGAGAGCCTTGCCCATATCTTCAAACCAAAGAAGGTCACCTCTGCTGTAGTAGAGTATATTGATTATATAGGACTTACAAAAGGTGATGTTGAGCAGAATAAAAGGGTCTTTGATTTTATAAAAGATGCTGATGCCATAGTCCATGTGGTAAGGGCCTTTGAAGATGAGGCTGTTATACATCCCCTTGGTGGCATTGAGCCTTTAAGAGATTTAGAGACAGTGGAGTTTGAATTTATATTTGGTGACCTTGAGCTTGTTACAAAAAGACTCCAGCGGATTGAGGAATCAAGGAAAAAGGGGAAAAGACCCAGCGATGATGAGATAAAGGTGCTCCTGAAGTGCAAGGAAGTCCTTGAGTCAGAAAAACCCTTGAGATTTGTTCAATTTAATGAGGATGAGCAGACTATCTTGAGACCAATGCAGTTTCTTTCTGACAAGCCAGAGGTAATAGTCTTTAATACAGATGAATACATGAGTGCTGATGACAGGAAATATTTAATTGAAAAGGCGGAGGAGTATTTTAAGAAATTCAGCCCTGACTATGAAGATAAGGTAAAGATAATAAGCCTTTCAGGAAAGTTAGAGATGGAGCTGTCCCGTATGACACCCGAAGAGCAGAAAGAATTTCTTTCAGGACTCGGAATTGATGAGCCTGCATTGAATAAACTGATAAAGCTCTCCTATGGTCTTTTAAAATTTATATCTTTCTTTACAGTGGGTGAAGATGAGGTTAAGGCATGGACGATTAAGGAAGGAACAAATGCCCAGAAGGCAGCAGGGAAAATTCATTCTGATATGGAGCGAGGCTTTATAAGGGCAGAGGTTGTGAGTTATGATGAATTTATAAAGGAGGGTAGTTTATCCTCTTTGAGACAGAAAGGCCTTTTGAGGCTTGAAGGAAAAGATTATATTGTTAAGGATGGAGATATAATAAATTTCCGCTTCAATGTATAGATATGGCATCAATAATAAAGACTGAATCCCTTGTAAGGGATTTTGATAGCCTCAGGGCGGTTAATAATCTTAATCTTGAGGTTGAGGAAAAAACCATATTCGGATTTCTTGGCCCAAACGGTGCAGGTAAGACCACAACCATTAATATACTCTGCACACTTCTCAGACCAACCTCTGGAAGGGCCTTTATAAATGGATATGATTGTGTAAAAGATGCCCATCATGTAAGAAGCTCTATAGGCATAGTCTTTCAGGACACAACCCTTGATAAGGACCTTACTGCTTATGAAAATCTCCTTTTTCATGCATACCTCTATGGACTCAACAAGGAGAAGTCAAAAAAGAGGATAGAAGAACTTCTTCATTTTATGGATCTTTATGATAGAAAGGATGAACCTGTAAAGAGGTTCTCTGGTGGTATGAAGAGACGGCTTGAGGTAGCAAGGGGGCTTATGCATTATCCAAGGGTTCTTTTTCTTGATGAGCCAACACTGGGACTGGATCCACAGTCAAGGGCAGGGCTCTGGGAGCATATTGTAAGGCTTCCAGAGAGTCACAATGTTACTGTATTCATGACAACCCATTACATGGATGAGGCAGAGGTCTGTAACAGGGTGGCTATTATAGACCACGGAAGGATAATTGCTGAAGGTACACCTGAGGAACTCAAAAGAATGGTTGGAGGTGATGTGGTTTATCTCAGGGCAAAGGATAATAAAATGGCGAAGGAGATATTAAAGGAAAGGATAAGTGCAAATATTGAAGAGAGGGATGGTGAGATTTTTGTTCATGGAGTGAAGGGTGATGTCTGCATACCGGAGATCATAAGGATACTTGGTGAGCAGGTTTTATCAGTGAGGCTCCAGAGGCCTACCCTTAATGATGTTTTTCTGAAACTCACTGGAAGGCAGATAAGGGAAGGCTCTCCTGAAGATGAATTTAAGGAATCCATAAGGGCATACAGGAGGCGCTTTGATAGAAGTTAAGGTTGTCTATGTAATAGTAATGAGGGAACTTATAAAATTCTTCAGAGAAAAGGGCAGACTTATCTCCACAATGGCAAGACCGCTCATATGGCTATTCTTTGTTGGAATGGGTATGTCAAGGCTTGTTCCCCAGGATATTACAGGCACAGACTATATGAGATTTCTTTTCCCTGGAATTATAGGGATGACGATACTTTTCAGCGCTATATTTTCTTCTATATCTATAATATGGGATAAGGAATTCGGTTTTTTAAAAGAGATACTCGTTGCTCCTGTATCAAGATTCTCCATTGTCCTTGGGAAGGCATTAAGTGGAACTCTCCTGTCCACGATACAGGCAATGCTTATCATGATAGTATCACCTCTGATAGGTATTTATCCTGAAATCGCTCAGATAGCAGGCTGTCTTCTGGTGATAATCTTTCTGTCTTTTTCTATCTCAGCCCTCGGCATTGTTATTGCATCCTTTTATGAGAGCCTTGAGAGTTTCAGCATGATAATGAATTTTATTGTAATGCCCATGTTCTTTCTTTCAGGTGCTATGTATCCATTAAAAAAACTTCCTTTTATTCTTAAATATGCTGCAACCCTCAATCCTCTCACATATGGTATTGATGGACTGAGACACATACTCATTCCCTCTGGAATCATGGATTTTCCCTTTTATCTGGATATGTTTATTCTCCTTATCACTTCAGCAGCCTTTTTATTTTTCTCTACCTATGTCTTTGAAAGAGGTAAATAGTTGAAAGAAATAGATATCTATAAACTCCTTCCAGGGAAAAACTGCAAGGAGTGTTCTGCGGGAACATGCATGGCCTTTGCCCTTAAACTAAATAAAATGCCTTCTCTGCTTGATGAATGTCCTTATATGGAAGAGCAAAAGAGGGATTATCTGAAGGCCAATCTCACTGTCTCGGACTGGAGGGATAGCCTTATAGAATCTCTAAGGAAAGAGGTCTCCCAGATGGAGTTTAAAGATATTGCCCCTGATCTGGGTGCTCATTGTCAAGAAGATGGTTTGATTATAAGGTGTATAGGAAGGGAATTTATTATTAAAAGGGATGGGACTATTCTGCCTGATACAGAGAACAAATGGATTAAGATACTTCTTCTCCACTATATAAGAACCAGGGGTAAAGGAAATTTTACAGGTAAATGGATATCCTTCTCAGATATTAAAGGCGGTCTTGTAAAGGCATCTACATTTCAGAGGGATTGTGAGAATCCTTTAAAAGAGATCTTTGATCTTAATCCTGAACAGGCCATTAAAGTTCTTGAGAGGCTTGGCGGTAAAAGAATTGAGGGTTATCCCTCTGAGATTGCGATTACTATTGATCTTTTACCAAAGGTGAGGATCCTTATTCTTTATTCAAAAGGTGATGATGAGTTCCCTTCAGCACTGAAGATACTTTTTGATGCCATAACACCAGAGTTTCTTGATGTGGAATCAATTATTTTTCTCATAGAAGGATTTGTGCATACTGCTAATCATTTTGTGGCTGATTATTGATGTTAAAAATTATCCATCAGAAACCTATCATGTTTCAATGAAATATTTTGAGGTCAAAAAAGGGGTTAGATTCTGGATAAGGCTCTGGAAGGAAAAAGAGTTGAAAGACTGAAAGAAAGTTTCCATCTCAAGGTTTTGAGATTTATCTTGGAGCAATCCTTTCTGTGGAAGATTATAATGAGAGACATAAAAAGATTTTAAACAGGATTAAGCAGAAACGGGCACTATAATTTTAGCCTTTCTCTGCTGTTCATTCCTCTCAAATGAAATTGGTTGAAGATAGATCTTTCAGGAATAAGCTTCATATCTATCAGGATAGGACAGAGGCTGGTAAAATACTTGCTTCAAAGCTTCAGGATTATAAGGACTCTGATGCCATTGTCCTTGCCATCCCTTCAGGAGGTGTACCTGTTGGTGCAGAGATAGCAAGGGCATTAAATCTTTTCCTTGACCTTCTTATAGTTAGAAAGATACAGATACCGTACAATCCAGAGGCTGGTTTTGGTGCTGTAGGGCCTGATGGAGAACCAATCTTCAATGAATCTGTTTTGAGTGGTCTTATGCTGGCTGAAAGGGATATCCTTGAGCAGGTGACAAAGGCCAGAGAAAGTGTGAAGAAAAGGAATGAGTTATTCAGAAAAAATAAACCCCTTCCATTATTAAAAGACAGGGTGGTAATAATTGTTGATGATGGACTTGCCTCAGGGTATACAATGTTAGCTGGTATAAATTATGTTAAAAAGAGTATGCCTGCAAAGGTAATTGTAGCTGTCCCAACGGCCTCTGAAAGGGCGATAAAATTTATCCTTCCACAGGTTAATGAGCTTATCTGTCCAAATGTAAGAGGAGGCCCTTTTTTGCTGTTGCTGATGCCTATAGAGAGTGGTATGACCTTCCAGAGGAAGAGGTGCTGAAGATATTGCAGGGATTTTCATTTTTTTAATGACTCTATTATTTTTTCCCTTAGTTCATTAACAGTTCCTACAAATTCTTCAGCAATTTTTAAGGAATCCTCCGCTTCTTCCTTATCAACAATTTCAAGATCTCCATAATCTGCCTCTCTTCTTCTGGAAAGGAGTATCTCAAATTTTTTTATAAATTCTTTTGATAAAAGTCCTGGCTTCACAAACCTGAGACTGAGCATAGTAAGGACACCTTCATGGGTTTTTGGATTGGGACCCTCCAGGATCAATAATGCCCTAACAGCATTAAGGACTGCATAATAACTTCTATTGATAGAGGTTTTATAACGCTTTTCTTTCACATTTGCCCTTGCATCCTCAAGGGCTTCATAGGCTTTATTAATTCTGATATTACTTATAGAAATCTTATCTCTGAGTTCAAGAGACAATAGCCTGTTCCTCCTCTAAAAGATTAATCCCTTCTTTTTTAAGATTTTGATAAAATGGTGTATTTAATTTCTTTTCATTTTCAAATACCTTAATATCCTTTATCACAGGTGCAAAGGGGATACCAGTATTAAGCCTTTCTTCAACAAATATATCTATAATAGCCTTTTCAATCTTGATCTCTTTATCTTTCACTATTATAAGGACATCAAGGTCAGACCATTCACTGTGGTTACCTCTTATCCTTGAACCAAAGACATAGAGTGCCTCAATCCTTTCAGGAAAGGCACTTTTTAATTTTGTCCTAATCCTTTCAAGGGCTTCTCGCATAAACCATGTCATAACCTATTTTACCACATATCTCTGGTATAATAATTCCTGGAGGATTCAGTGACCAGAACAGTGCCAGATTTCAGATTTCTTGAGAGGATTGTTACTTATTTAAGAATGATAAAATTTTCTCATTCTGTTTTTGCCCTTCCCTTTGCCCTCACCTCAGCCTTTATTGCATCAAAGGGTTTTCCAGAACTTGAGAGATTTTTCTGGATCATTGTTGCAATGGTCTCAGCAAGGACTGCTGCCATGGGCTTAAACAGGATAATAGACAGGCATATAGATAAACTCAACCCGAGGACTTCCATGAGGGAGATCCCCTCTGGAAAGGTTAGTCTTATTGAGGCAATCCTTTTTGTATCAGTTGCAATTGTTATTTTTATATACTCATCCTGGAGATTGAATCCCCTATGTTTTAAACTGTCATTTGTTGCCCTTGGAGCAATCTTTCTTTATTCCTATACAAAGAGGTTTACTTCCCTGTCCCATCTTTTCCTTGGTATTACCATATCTGCTGCACCCATCGGCGCCTGGATAGCTATTATAGGCACTTTTGACCTGAGGATCATTAGCCTCGGCCTTTCAGTTGCCTTCTGGATAGCTGGTTTTGATATCCTCTATGCACTTCAGGATATAGACTTTGACAGGAGATATGGTCTTTATTCCGTACCTGCAAGATTTGGAGTCAAAAGGGCAATTGGCATATCAAGACTTTTCCATGTAATCTCCTGGTCCTTACTTTTTATGACAGGTATTTTATTTAAACTTAATATATGGTTTTTTGTGGGTGTCTTTCTTGCTGGGGTTATTCTATTTTATGAACATAGACTTGTGAAACCTGATGACCTGAGAAGACTCAATATAGCATTTTTCAATATGAATGGATATCTGAGCATTGTTGTCTTTTTGTTCACTCTGCTTTCCTATTTATTTTAGCCATGAGTATTCATAAAGATATAAAACTCCACACAATTTATGAGGTATCAAATTTAATAGTCTCCTCGACAGATGCAGAAAATTACTATAATTCCCTCTGTGAGATAGTGAGGGTTTATTTTGGAATAAAGTTTTGCTGGATTGGACTTATTGAGCAGGGTAGCTTTGAAATAAAACCAGCAGGTCATGCCGGCTTTGAAGAGGGTTATCTCTCAAAGATACATGTTACATGGGACGACTCTCCAGAAGGGATGGGTCCTGCCGGGATGTCCATCAGGACAAAAATACCCTATTTAATCAATGTTGAAGCTCCTGATTTTAAGCCATGGCATGAAGAGGCAAAAAAGAGGGGATATGCCGCTGTGCTCGGTGTACCCCTTCTTTATGGAGGAGAGGAATGTCTCGGGACCTTTGTATTTTACAGTGAAAACAGGGATTTTTTTACACCTTCATGGGTTAAAGCACTACAGATTATTTCGAATCAGACAGCCTTGCAAGGGCATCTGAGGCAAATGATGAGGATACAGGCAATCATATCCTTAGAGTTGGAGAATACTGTGCTGTGATTTCTGAAAAACTTGGCATGCCAGAGAATTTTGTGAAAGACATCAGACTCCAGTCACGGCTTCATGATGTTGGGAAGATTCATATTCATCCTGATATCCTCAAGAAACCAGGTAAACTTACCCCAGAGGAATGGAAGGTTATGATGATGCACCCTGTTTATGGGGCAATGATCATAGGAGACCATCCAAGACTTAAAATGGCAAAAAATATTGCCCTCACTCATCAGGAAAGATGGGATGGAAGTGGCTATCCAAAAGGCCTCAGGGGTGAAGAGATACCTATGGAGGGAAGGATTACAAGTCTTGCCGATCAGTATGATGCCCTTAGAAACCAGAGGGTATATAAACCGGGCTTTGACCATGAAACAGCCTTTAAAATAATTACTGAAGGAGATGGAAGAACCCTTCCACAACATTTTGATCCAGATGTTTTGAAGATTTTCAAGGAGAATGCATCC
>JBKBPW010000018.1:0-22292 GCA_046292975.1 Thermodesulfovibrionales bacterium | reverse complement strand
CCCGGCAGACAATAAAGGTGTATTTGTGGTTCTTGCTGAAAACGGTATTATAAGCGAGGAGTCTTTAAAGTTCCTTATTCCAATGGCAGGTACAAGAAATGTCCTTGTTCATGGATATGATAAAGTAGACGATACAATAATATTCGGTATCCTGAAAAAACATCTCGGAGACTTTAAAAGATTTTTATCAGAGATAGAGGAGCATTATGTCAGAAAAAAGGGATGAAGGTTCACCTCTCAAGCAACTCCTGCTTGCCTCAGCAGTGGGGCTTCAGTTTGTCTTTGCCACATTCATAGGTTTTGCCATTGGATATGGTCTTGATAGCCTTCTTGGAACAAAATTTTTAAAGTGGATATTCCTTGTCTTTGGCCTTATAGCAGGTTTCAGAGAACTATTCAAATTTGCGAGGAAGTGATATGGAACTCTTCAAAAGGATTTTAAAACAGTCCGTTATTGCTGGTGCAATTGCCATTGTCCTTTCTGCAGTTCTCACAGGTGGCATAAAATTTCCACTTGGAGTCTTTGTGGGTTGTCTTGCCGGAATTGTCAATCTCAGGGCAATAGTGAGAAATGTCTCTTCCCTGACAGGTGGTCAGAGAATCACAGGTAGATACATAGCCCTCAGCACCTTCAGGCTTCTTGGCCTCTTTGTCCTGTTATTTCTATTGATCTCAAAAAGGCTTGCTGATGTCTTTGGAATACTTCTTGGTTTTACCATTGTTTTTGTCATTATTATAAAAGAAGGGCTTAAGGAAGCGAGGGATATGCAGTGATAGAACTTCCATCCTTTATTGACCACAGTCTTCTAAAACCAGAGGCAACAGTGGAGGCACTTAAGAGGCTATGTACAGAGGCAAAGGAATATAAATTTTATGCAGTCTGTATAAATCCCTGTTATATAACACTTGCAAGGGAATTCCTTAAAGATAGCAATGTAAAGGTCTGCACAGTTATAGGATTTCCACTTGGTGCAAATGCAAAAGAGGCAAAGATCTATGAGGCAATGGATGCACAATTAAAAGGTGCAGATGAGCTTGATATCGTCATGAATATAGGCCTTGCAAGGTCTGGTGAATGGAATCCTGTTTACAGGGAACTGAGAGATATCGTCCTTGCCACAGAAGGTGCTGTGCATAAGATAATCATAGAGACAGGGCTTCTCAGTGAAGACCAGATTAAAAAGGCAACAGAGATCGTCCTTAAGTCCGGAGCAGAATTCATAAAGACCTCCACAGGTTTTACAGGAAGGGGTGTGACCCTTGATGACCTGAGGATAATAAAAGAGGTAGCAGGCAATTCCCTTAAGATAAAGGCCTCTGGTGGAATAAGGACACTTAAACAGGCAATGGAGCTTATCAATACCGGTGCCTCAAGACTTGGCACCTCCAGCAGTGTGGAGATAGTGAAGGAATGGATAAAGTGGAGCTCAGAAAGATAGCCTTACTCAATCCTTCTATATAAATAAATCCCTATCACTGAAGTTAGAAGAGGTGTTATCCATGGTGCAAGCCAGGCAGGAAGCACACCAGAATAGCCAAGACTGAGCATAAAGGTAGTTCCAAACCAGAAAAGGACACTTATCACTATCCCTATTCCTGCTCCAACCAGTCCTGAAAGTCCTCTTATTGTGCTCAAATAAATCCCTGTAAGCATCATGGCAAGGCATGCAAGAGGAAGGCTTAGCCTGAGATTAAAATCTGCCAGCACCTTTATATTCCTGAGTCCGGATTTCTTAAGAGCCCTTATGTATTTCCAGAGTCTTGAGGAGTCCATCTCTTCAGGTGCTACCTCTGCCTTAAGGAGCCTCAGGCTGTATCTTGAGCTCTTAAGCCTGTAGCTATCATAATGCAAAAGAGGCCTCTCACCAGGACCCTTAAAATTATAAATCCTGACCCTTTTCAGATCCCATTCATCTTCTTTAAGAAAACCTTCCCGAGCCTCAATCCTTTTTATGAGGAAACCATTATTTATCTCATAAATACCAATGTCTCTTGCCTGAGAGGCATGAGGTTCATAAATTCCAATCTTTATTATCCGGTTACCAGAACGAAACCATATCCCCTGAGCTGTCTCCATTACCCCTCTTGCCCGGGGCTCTTTGGTTATTTCCTCAAGGATAAGTCTTGAAAGTCTTTTTGACTCAGGCATGAGTATATTTGTAAAGACAGCACTAACAAGGGTAATCACCATTCCTGCAATTATAAAGGGTTTAAATATTTCCCTCAGCCTTCCTCCAGAGGCTGAGATTATTAATATCTCCCTGTGCCTTGATGCCTGACCGAGTGTATATATGATTGATAGCAGGGTAAGCATTGGAAGCAGGTATCCGCCAGAAGCAGGCAGGTTATAAAAAAGATAAAGGCTGACTTTATAAAAAGGAGGTTTAAACTCTGAAATATCAGGATACCGCTCTACAAGCCCTATAATTGCTGTGAGCAAGGTCATGCCAGCAAGAAGGATCAAAAAGACCTTCAGGAATGCCTTTAAAAGATACCTTTCAATGATCATCTTTTATCCATTCTGATAAATACTATTATTCCTCCTGTGATTCCAAGGAAAACAGGCAATACCATACCGATTTCTGGAGCCAGGCGTTCTGCCTCAACAAGGCCTTCAAAATAAACAGATAGTATGTAATAACTCACAAGAAATAAGACCCCTGAAGTGAGGCCTCCGAACCTTCCTGTCCTTCCAGCAAGAAGACTTAGCCTTGGTCCAATAAGCCCTATGACAATACTCAACAGTGGATAGGTAAATCTTCTATAAAACTCCATAATATATTTGAGTGCCTTTTTTTTGTCTACCTCTTTTGCCTCTGCCAGTAATTGATGGGGCATAAGTTCACCAGCCTTTTTTGAAAGCCCCTTAATTGCAATACCTGAGAGTTTATATCTTCCAAAATATATATCAATCTTTTTATCTCCCTTTACAATACTCATAAGGCCATCCTGAAGCTCCATAATGACCTCCTGTGAATCAGTCCTTACAAAGGCCCTTTTTGCAGTTACCACCGCTTCTTTTGACTTTATATAAACAAAGACATCTTTGAGAATCTGTCCATCCTTCCTGCCTGAATACAGGACTATATTACCAAGGTCAGTGAAGGTCTCCTCCTCAATCTTTTTTGATATGCCTGTTTTTAACAGATGATTAACCTCCTTCCTCAATCTTTTATTCCCGTATGGTGCTATAATGACAGTTACAAGAAGGGCAATAATCATCAGCACAATCCCCATCCTCACGGCTGGCATTGATACCTTTGTCAGACTCACACCTGAAGCAGAAACTGCCACAAGCTCATTGTCCATATTGAGTCTTCCATAAGTAAGGAGGATAGCAGTGAGGAAGGCAACTGGTATGGTTATCGTGAGCATCTGGGGCTGTATAAGTAATATTATCCTTATCATATCAAGAGGCCCTGCAATCCCTGATATCACCTTTGAAACCCTTATGAGTTTCTCAACCATTATAAGGGTATTAATCACAACTATACCGAGAAAGAGATAAAAGACTAACTCCTTATAGACCTGCCTGTAGAGAATCTTCATAAGGAATTTTAACATACCTTGCAGACTGCTATTTATAAATTGCCTTTAGAAATATTCGGTCGCACTATTGAGAGGGAGGCTTATAATTTACAGTTAAAAATCGTAGGAGTAATAAAGGGCTATGCCTTTGTCTCTTGCATATTCCTCTACATCAGGCTCAGATATCATATGAGTTACAAGCACAGGGAATACCTCTTTAAAGAGAGGCTCAAGTTTCTTAAGTCTCTTTTCTATGAATTCATTTACTGCCTTCTTTGATAACCTTGCCTTTCCTTCTCCAATTATTGTTACCTTCTTTCCATTCTTTGTTGCCTCTCCTATTATGTTTACCTCTACAGGTCTTCCTGTTTTATCAGCTAAATATCCCCTCTTGAGCCTGCCTTTTACAATAAGGCCATAGTCCCTTTTAAGCAGTGCAGGCAATGCCTTGAATGCCTCATTTTCAAGGGTATATCCCACTGTGTCTGAAAGACCACCAAGCTGCTCCCTTGTATCCTCAAGACCACGGGCAAGTTTTCTGATTTCTTCCTCTGTGCGTTTTTGAGCCTCGGCAAGTTCTTCAACCACCTGTTCAAGCCTTGTTAACCGTTCTTCTGTCTTTTTCTGAGCTTGTGCAAGCTCTTCAACCCTTTGTTCCGTGCGTTTTTGAGCCTCGGCAAGCTCTGCTACTGCCTGTTCAGTCCTTTTTTGTGCCTCTGAAAGTTCCTTAACATTGTCCGATAATTGACTTACTGTTTTTCTCAGTTCTTCAAACTCTACCTTTGTAACAGTATTTGCCAGCTCTTTATAAAGCCTTCCCATCAACCTTGCAAGCCTTTCTGCCTGCAAGGGCTCAAAGGCCTCTTTGAGTTCATTCATAAATTCAAGGGTGTCTATCATGGAAGTATTATACCACAGAAGTGTTTTAAAAAATCCGAAATGTGCCGATAGAGATTAGGTTTAAGTTGGTGAAGAGGTGAAGCGGCCTATTCACCCATTCACCTATTTTCGTTCAGGTCTTAAGCGAGGTCTTCAACCTTCTATGTCTTGTCAGTTCTATCATTATCAATGATACAGCTGCTGGTGTAACACCAGGAATTCTGCTTGCCTGACCAAGATTGGATGGCCTCACTTCCAGGAGCTTTGAAAGGACCTCTTTTGAGAGCTTGAGTTTTGTATAGTCAAAATCAGGAGGTATTGCCATATCTTCAAGATGTTTGAGTCTTTCTACAAGCTCAAGGTGTTTCTTGATATATCCCTCATATTTGACCTCTATCTCCACTGCATCAGCTATTTCATCTGGGACCTCTAAGTCCCCAAACTTCATAATGTCTCTGTATCTTATCTCAGGCCTTTTAAGAAGCTGTTCAAGGCTCTGTGCCTCAGATACAGGCGCTGTGCCTCTTTCTAAGAGCAATTTGTTTATCTCCTCTGGCTTTACCCTCGTCAACCTGAGCCTCTTTATCTCTTTTTCTATTGCCTTCTTCTTTTTAATAACCCTTTCATACTCTTTTTCTTTTACAAGACCTATCCTGTAAGCCTTCTCAGTAAGCCTCATGTCAGCATTGTCATGCCTTAGAAGAAGCCTGTATTCTGCACGGGATGTGAAGATTCTGTATGGTTCCTGAGTTCCCTTTGTAACAAGGTCATCAATAAGCACACCTATATATGCTTCATCTCTACCAAGTATAAGCGGCTCCTGACCTTTTAACTTTAATGCTGCATTTATACCTGCAATAATCCCCTGACCAGCTGCCTCCTCATAACCTGAGGTGCCATTTATCTGCCCAGCAAGGAAGAGATTTTCAATTAACTTTGTCTCAAGACTGTGTTTGAGTTGAGTAGGATAGACAAAGTCATATTCAATGGCATAGCCGGGTCTCATAATCTCTGCATCCTCAAGTCCCTTAATGGAGCGAACAAGCCTCAACTGCACATCAAAGGGAAGGCTTGTGGAGATTCCATTCGCATAGTATTCCTTTGTCTCAAGACCCTCTGGTTCAAGAAAGACCTGGTGCCTTTCTTTGTCTGAAAACTTTACAACCTTATCCTCAATAGATGGGCAGTAGCGTGGCCCTATTCCCTTGATCCTTCCACTATAAAGGGGTGATCGGTCAAGGTTTTTAAGGATTATTTCATGGGTCGCTTTGTTTGTATAGGTCAGGTAACAGGGCAATTGAGGATTGGTTATTTTTTTTGTTGAATATGAAAAGGAAGGTGGTGGTTCATCACCATACTGTGGCTCAAGTTGAGAAAAGTCTATTGTCCTTGAATCAAGCCTCGGTGGTGTGCCTGTCTTGAGCCTTCCCATCTTGAAACCGAGGTCTTTAAGGCATTTTGAAAGCCCTTTGGAAGGAAACTCACCTGCCCTTCCTGCCTCCATAGTCTCAAGACCTATGTGAATAAGGCCATTAAGAAAGGTCCCTGTTGTAATAATCACAGCACCTGCCCTGTATTTAATGCCGAGCCTGTCGATAACACCCCTTACCTTACCGTCTTCAACAATAAGGCCTTCCACTGATGCCTGTTTGATAACAATATTTTTCTCAGTTTCAAGAGATTTTCTCATCTCCACCCTGTAAAGGAGCCTGTCGCACTGTGCCCTTAAAGACCAGACAGCAGGTCCTTTTGAACGATTAAGGATTCTGAACTGTATCCCTGCCCTGTCAGTGACCTTTGCCATCTCTCCACCAAGGGCGTCAATCTCACGGACAATATGTCCTTTTGCAAGACCACCAATAGCAGGATTACAAGACATCTGTGCAATGGTGTCAAGATTGAGTGTAAAAAGACCTACCTTAAAACCGAGTCTTGCACCTGCAAGTGCAGCCTCACAGCCAGCATGTCCAGCACCAACAACTATTATGTCAAACTCTCCACCGATCATTTATTTATTATAACAGGCTTAGTGGGTTAGTGAATTCGGTCGCTCCGTCGTACTATAAATCACTAACTTACTTGCATACTAACTCACTAAATAAGATATTATAAGTTATGACTCCTGAGGAGATAATCCAGAAGGTTAGCACCTGCCTCCAAAAAAGGCAGGAGGTCATCTTTGCCTATCTTTTTGGCTCCTTTATTGATCCAGAGATGCCAGGCTTCAGGGATATAGATGTTGGGATATTCATTAAGCCCTATTCATCTAATAGGGCCATAGAGCTTGAGATTGAACTTTCTGAGGAGATAGGAAAGGCAATAAAACGGTCTTATCCTGTGGATGTAGTTGTTATAAATGAACTTAATCCTCTTTTTGCAAGAAAGGTTATCACAGGGAAATTCCTTTTTACAAAGAATGAAGACCTCTGGATTGATTTTGTTGTAAACACCTCTATGAAGGCAGATGATATGGCTCCCCTTTTTTATCAATCCTTTAAGGAGGCCTATTTAGATGAGGATTGACATTGAAAGGATAAATGAGAGAATAAAGGATATTGAAAAGGCAATTGGCAGGATTGAGGCATTTAAAAGCAAAGGCAAAGAGGAGTTTTTATCTATTGAGGACAATATCCATATTTTCCGGTCTCATTTCCTTATTGCTGTAGAGGCTGCAGTATCAATATGCTATCACCTGTCAGCAAAACTTTTAAAGACGACCCCAGCAGAATACAGTGGCTGTTTTGAGCTATTGCATAATAAAGAAATGATTTCAAAGGAGTTAAAGGACGGACTTGTTAAACTTTCGGGTATAAGAAATAGGATGGTTCATAGATATGAAAAGGTTGATTATGGATTTTTATATGAAAATATTGATAGTATACTGCAGATTCTGGAGAGATTTATAAAAGAGTTAGCGGAGATTTTGAGGAGGCACAATAGTGTCAGTAATAGAGGCTAACCCATGAGTACAGGTTTTATTTATGATCATATCTTTCTCAGGCACAGACCTGAGAGGTGGCATCCTGAATCCCCGGAAAGACTCAGGGCTATTATAGATGCCCTTGACAAAAGGCCTGACCTGAAGGAAAAACTCCTGTTTCTAAGACCTGAAAAGGCTGATATTGAGCTTTTAAAACTCATACATACAGAGGGCCATATCAGAAGGATTCTTGAAGGTGGTGAGGGCTATCTTGACCCTGATACTTATATGTGTAAGGACTCGCCAGAGGTTGCCCTTTATGCAGTGGGTGCTGTAAAGACCGCTGTTGATAAAATAGCAGATGGAACTATAAAAAATTGCTTCTGTGCTGTGAGGCCACCAGGCCATCATGCAACACCGGATAGGGCAATGGGATTCTGCCTTTTTAATAATGTTGCCATAGGTGCAAGATACGCCCAGGCCAGGGGATTTAAAAAGGTCTTCATAATAGACTTTGATGTCCATCATGGCAACGGCACACAGGATGCCTTTTATGAGGATGATACTGTCTTTTATTTCAGCACCCATCAGTATCCCCATTATCCTGGCACTGGCTCGGAAAGAGAGAGGGGAAGCGGGAAAGGTGAGGGCTTTACCTGCAATGTTCCAATGAGGCCTGGCTCTGGCGACAGGGAGTATATGGAGGTATATGGAAATGTATTGCCAGACCTGATCAGAAAGTTTTCTCCTGATCTTATTCTTGTCTCAGCAGGTTATGACCTCTTAAAAGATGACCCGCTCGCATCCATAAGGTTGAGCAATGAGGGAATAAGGTTTATCGTTCGCTCCATCCTTGAGCATAATCTTCCGTCAATCTTCTGCCTTGAAGGTGGATATGACCTCACCAGCCTTGCAGAGGCAGTTGTTATAACCCTTGAAGAGATGGTAAGATTAAATAATCCTTAATGTCCTCTGAACTCATTATTGAAGGTGCAAGGCAGAACAATCTGAAGAATATAAATCTCAGGCTTCCCCATGACTGCCTGATTGTTATTACAGGTGTATCCGGTTCAGGAAAATCCTCCCTTGCCTTTGATACTATTTTCGCAGAGGGCCAGTGGAGGTTCATAGAGTCCCTCTCCACTTATGCAAGGCTCTTTGTTGAAAAGCTTGACAGACCTGAGCTTGATGCTATTTATAATGTCCGGCCTGCCATAGCCCTTGAACAGAGGAATCCTGTGAAGGGCTCACGCTCCACAGTCGGAACAGTTACAGAGATCTATGACCTTCTGAGGATTCTATATGCAAAGATAGCCAGGCCTTATTGCCCTAATTGTAACACTGAGATAAAGGACTGGAATCCCTCAAGGATAAAAGAATGTGTCCTGAATGCCCTTTCTCAAAGGAGGGTTTATATCCTCTTTCCCTCAGGTGAAAGGGCACTTCAGGAATTGTTTAAAGAGGGATTTAGAAGGTTTATAAAAAATGGAGATATCATTGAGATAGAGTCTCCAGAGGTGAGTCAGGAATGGTCTAAAGAATTTGATGTGGTCTTTGACAGGCTTCAGATAGAAGATGACGAAAGACTTTCTGATTCCATAGAAGGTGCCTGGAGATTTGGGAAGGGCATTGTCAAGATAAGGACTGTAGAAGGAGAGGAATTTGTCTTTAAGGCAGGAAGGATATGTGATAACTGTGGGTTTAAGGCACCTGAGCCATCTCCAATACTGTTTTCCTTTAACCATCCAGTGGGTGCCTGTCCTGACTGTAAGGGATTTGGAAATGTCCTTGAATTTGATGAGTCCCTTGTAGTGCCTGATAGATATTTATCCCTTGAAGAAGGTGCTATAGAGCCCTTTGAAAAGCCAGCCTATTCATGGTGGAAAGAACAGCTTCTAAGGGGAGCAAAGCGGGCTGCAATAAATACAAAGATACCTTACAAAGACCTTCCTCCTGAACATAGAAGATTGATTTTTGAAGGTAATGGCAATTTTTACGGGATAAAGGATTTTTTTGAAGACCTTGAATACAAAAAATATAAGCTTCATGTAAGGGTCTTTCTATCAAGATACAGGACACAGAAGACATGTCCGCTCTGTGAGGGAAAGAGATTAAAAAAAGAGGCATTGATGTTTAAACTACTCACAGACAATAAGCCCTTTGATATAGCAGAACTTTCCAGCCTGTCTATCAAGAGGCTTTATGAGGTCTTGGCAAGACTGGAACTCTCAGAAGAAGAAAAGGCTGTGTCTGAGGAGCTTCTCCGGCAGATAAGATTCAAACTTGAATTTCTGAGATATGTGGGTCTTGGTTATCTTACCCTTGACAGACAGGCAAAGACCCTTTCAGGTGGAGAATACCAGAGACTGAATCTTTCAAATCAACTGGGCTCCCAGCTCACAGGAACAATGTATGTCCTTGATGAACCAACTGTTGGTCTTCATCCAAGGGATACAGGTAGAATCATAGATGCTATGAAGGAGCTTGTGAGACTTGGAAATACAATTATAGTTGTGGAGCATGACCCACAGGTGATTCGCTCTGCAGACTGGGTTGTAGAGCTTGGTCCTGAAGGTGGTGCAGGTGGTGGTTATGTAATATTTAATGGACCCATTTCTGAATTCAAAAAGGCAAATACATTAAGCTCAGCAGTATTGAGACGTCAGAAATCTGAAGACCTTTTGAAGACCCCTTCTCAAGGGCCCTCAACTGTTACTTTCGCCACCAATTACTCAAGATGGCTTAAACTGAAGGGTGCAAAAGGAAACAATCTTAAAAATGCGAATATTAAAATTCCCTTTCAGGCACTTACTGTGGTAACTGGTGTTTCTGGTTCTGGAAAGAGCAGTCTTATTGTAGATACCCTTTATAAGGCACTTGCCCTTCATTTTAAAGTGAGCCCTGAGGTGCCTTTGCCATATGAGGGTATTGAGGGGCTTAATCATCTTAAAGGTGTCAGGCTTATAGACCAGAGCAGCCTCAGCCGTTCTCCGAGGGCAAATCCTGCCACATATATGAAGCTCTTTGACCCTATAAGAAGGATATTCGCAAAACAGCCAGAGGCACTGAGGCATGGATACGGACCGGGTTATTTCTCCTTCAATGTCTCAGGAGGCAGGTGCGAAACCTGTAAGGGAGAAGGATTTGAGAGACTTGAGCTCTTCTTTTTTGAAGATATATATGTCACATGCAGTGAATGTAATGGAAAGAGATACAAGCCAGAGATTTTATCAATCCGATACAGGGGGCTCAATATCAGTGAGATACTTGATATGACTGTAAAGGAGGCCTATCAGTTCTTTTCAGAGATAAAGGATGAAGATATCCATAATGAAAGGCTCAGGCTCCTGAGTGGCTTGAGACTCCTGGAAGAGATAGGGCTCGGTTATCTCAGGCTCGGTCAACCCCTTAAAAGTCTTTCAGGTGGAGAGGCGCAGAGACTAAAGATATGTGCAGAGATTGATGGTACTGTCAAAAATTTTATGTATATCCTTGATGAACCAACTGTCGGGCTTCATGCCCTTGATGTGGATAAACTCCTCAGGGTCCTCAGAAGACTCATTCATTCTAACAATACAGTTGTGGTAATAGAACATAACATTGACTTCATCAAAGAGGCGGACTGGCTTATAGACCTCGGGCCTGAAGGTGGTGACGAAGGTGGTTATGTTTTATATGAAGGACCTGTAAAGGGAATTACAGAGGTCCAGGGCTCTCATACAGGAAAGGCACTTCTGAATGTCAAAGAAAAGAACCTGCTTTACCAATAAAAAGGCCAGGATGGAAGGACTTTTTTACAGAAATCTTGTTAAGGAGAGATTGGATGAAGATAGTTGTAGCGACAAGAAACAAAAAGAAACTTGAAGAATTAAAAAGGCTCATGAAAGATATTGATATAGAGCTCCTCAGTCTTGAGGATTTCCCTCACATAGGAGAGGTTATAGAAGATGGAAAGACCTTTGAGGAGAATGCCATTAAAAAGGCCTTAGAAACAGCAAAGGCTACAGGTCTTCCTGCAATAGCAGATGACTCAGGCCTTGTTGTTGACAGCCTCGGAGGAGCCCCGGGAGTGTATTCTGCCAGATACGGAGGTGAGCCCACTGATGACAGAAAGAATATAGAAAAGCTCCTCAAGGATATGGCATCAATTCCATGTGATAAGAGACAGGCACATTTCATATGTGTGATAGCACTTGCTACCCCGGAAGGAAAGATAAAGACCTTCACAGGAAGGGTTGATGGTATAATAACTAAAGAACCAATGGGAAAGGGTGGTTTTGGATATGATCCTGTATTCCAGCCAGAGGGTCTGAACAGGACATTTGCTGAGATCTCAAGGGAGGAAAAGGATTCCATGAGTCACAGAATGAGGGCAATAAAATTATTAAAAGAATATCTGAAGGCAGAAGACCTAAGTCGCAAACCTCAAAACAAGAAAATAATCTCTTTGATCTTTTATCTTTCACTGACACTGTTAATTAGCTCTCTATGCTCCACTGTCTTTGCCTTTTCTGAAAAGGGTAACTGTAAGACCTGCCACAGGCTCACAAAGGAAGAGGCCCAGCAACTCTTAAGCGCAGCCCCTGATCTGAAGATTACAGAGGTAATTGATTCACCACTCAAAGGCCTCTGGGAGGTAAACTTCGAAAGTCAGGGGAAAAAGGGACTTGTTTATATTGACTATACAAAGAAATTCATCTTTGTAGGGAATATCTTTTCAAGTTCAAGCAAAGAGAACCTAACACAGGAAAGGCTTTCCTATTTAAACCGCATTGATCCATCAAAGATAGATCTTCAAGATGCCCTTGTCCTTGGCAACAGGGGGGCAAAATACAAAGTGATTGTCTTTGATGACCCTGATTGACCTTACTGTGCAAAACTTCATCAGGAGATGAAGAAGATAGTACAGATGAGAAACGATATAGTTTTTTACATAAAGCTCTTCCCTCTGAATATTCATCCACAGGCCTATGAAAAGTCAAAGATCATTGTCTGTGAAAGGTCTATTAAACTACTTGAGGATGCCTTTGATAAAAAGGAATTGAAGGGAAAGAGCTGTAATACTGACGCTATAGATAAAAATATTAAACTCGCACAAGCTCTCGGGATAAGCGGAACACCTGCCTATGTCCTTCCTGATGGAAGACTTCTTACTGGCTACAGACCGGCTGAGGAACTGATAAAGATAATAACAAAGGATGGGAGATAGTAGGGGCTTGAAGTGCCTATTCGATAGGTTTTACAGCACGGTTATTAAACCTCACAATATGTCGGGGGCTCGTGGGGGAAAAGCAAGCTTTTCTCCCACGCTGTAGGGCCCTATGAATTGGCACCTCAAGACCCTACTTATACCGGTTAATAAATGCTAAAGGATTTTAGACTTCACGGAGAAATTGGAGCTATTGAATACATTGCCCTTATAAAAGGCATAGAGGCATATAATACCTGTTTCTTTGAAGAAGCCCCGGGGGGTATAAGATTTTTCTCAAGGGGTAATGAATTCAAGATAACTCCTGACTACATCTTCTATAAAGGTGCTGGAGGTAGTTTTTGTGAGTATATGTTTGGAGTAGAAAAGCCCCTGAAGGATGCCCTGAAAAGTGATGTCCTTAACAGGCTCATTATGTTTGGAGCCTATCTTGATGAAAAAGATAATCTAATATTTACAAATGATACAGAGGGGACAGAATTTATTGAAAAGCTTTTTATATCAGGTCATGCTGTAAAAAACTATTATTTTCTGGTTTCTTCAGATTTCAGGGGTCCTATAAAGGAGAGACAGGCACAGATATTGAGACTCACAGGAAAGTTTCTGAAGAGAACAGGGCTTATTTCAGAAGATAAAGATGAGGAGCTCCTCTACGAATTTGCAAAGGCACTGGGCGAAGAAAATACAACTATCTTTATCTTTAAGCTCATCAACAGGAACAATTGTGAGTTTTACCAGACCTTTCAGAAGATATATTCAAAAAATAAAAACCTTAATGAATATGATGAGCTTTATCTTCAAGACCTGACATCCAGGCTTAATCTCAACAGCTATTAAAGATGTTGTTGCTGCTGTAAGATTTATATCTGACGAGGCACTGCTTTACAGGCATGTCTATACCTCTTTAAAGGGAAATTTACGAGCCCTTTATCCACTCCTTGATCAGAAAGAAGGAAGACAGCAGATCCTTGATAGTATTGCCCTGGAACTCGCGTCAAAGGGCGTTGCTGTCAGGGTTCCGGATTCACTTTTTGACAGAGTTCTCCTTGACCTGAAAAAGGAATCCTTCTATATTAATAACCTCCTTCCAGAGATAATCCGCACAGGAAATCTTGCCTTACGAGAGGATTTTCTCCTTAACAGCGGTTTTGATAGATTTCACCTTGAAAATATAGAAGCACAGTATCTCACAGAGAATGGGTATCCACCAGATTTAACCCGCCTTATGTGTTCAACAGATCTCACTTCAACACTTGCGTCCCCAAAAAACTGACGTCAGCATCCCGCTTCTGTCTGAGGATCCTCTGAACTCTTCTTAAATTCATTACATCATCTCTTTCTGTCTTTTTTGGTGTCTCAAGGATAACTGGCAGATTACTAAATGCCGGGTTGGAAAGCAGAATCCTGAAGCCTTCATCCCCGATCTTCCCTTTACCTATATGTTCATGCCTGTCAACCCCGAAGCCAAGGGGCTTTTTGGAGTCATTCAGATGAATCAGTTTTACCGCATCCTCACCAATAAACCTGTGAATTTTATCAACAAGTTTTTCAATCCCTTCAGGCTTCCTTAGCTCATAGCCAGCCTGGAAGGCATGACATGTGTCAAAACAGATACCTCCTGCTATCCCCTGAGAAGCCTCCAATAACTCTGCAAGGTCTTCAACTGTGGAAGATATATCACCTCTTTCACCAGCAGTATTTTCAAGTAGAAGTCTTACCTTCCATCTGCCTTTTTCAGAAATTTCTCTTAATACCCTTTTTGCCCTCTTCCTTCCTTCAGCCACATCAATTGAGGAAGAGCCTGGATGGAGGATCAAATAATCAGCACCAAGAATCTGCGCTGCCTCAAGTTCCCAGAGGAGCATCTTCACTGAGCGTGCTCTTAAATTCCTGTCAGGTGAGGCTATATTTATAAGATAGGAGCTATGGACAAAAACAGGCTCTATCTCATAAATCTTCCTTAATTCCTTAAATCTCTGTACAGATTCATAAGATATTTCTGGCCTTCTCCAGTTCCTGGGACTATGTGAGAATATCTGAAGGGTATTAGCTCCAAGGGCCCTTGCCCGTTCAATGGACAGATGAACTCCTCCAGCAATAGATGTATGAACACCAAGCCTCTGCATTTTCAAAAATACCACATTTTAGACTAAAATATCATGATGGACAATTTAAAAGAGCTCATCGAAAAGGGCCGCAGGGCTATACGGTCTGGTGATACCCTTACTGCCCTTGTCTGTTTTGAAAGGGCTTTCCAGCTTGAAAACAGTCCAGAGGTATCAACCTATTATGCCTTTTGTATCGCCTATCCCTTTTTAAAAAAGAAGCAATCCACTCAATAAATATCTCGGAACAATATTGAAGAGACTCGGTTTAAGATAAATGAGGAGCGAGCGTATTGTCTGCAGCCTGAAAGAAAGGATCAATTATATTTGCCTTACTTTATAACCCTTTTTCTTAAGAATCTCGATAATACCTTTATCACCTACAAGATGCCCCGCACCGGTAATAACAAAATATCTCTTTCCTGTTTTAAGAAAATTCTCTATCTTTAAGGCCATTGCACTATTTCTTTCATAGAACAATATTTCATAAAGCGGAAGGAATCCTGGATCTTCTTTGAGGGGTCTGAAGATCAATTTTTCCACAATAGATATATCTCCGGATTCCCATGCCTTAAGGATTTGATCTGTGATGGAAGAGAGCTGATCCATATCCCTGATCGTATAAAGAAGAAAAAGCTCCTGCACCTTTTCAGAAAGGCTATCAAATATCTCAATCTGGTATTGAGCACTTTCAAGACCTGTTATCTCTTTGCCTTCTGCCTTTTCAAAAAAATACCTGTCTATTCCGTATTCAGTCATAAACCCAAGTCTCTGTAATTCCATTGACTGAAGTGTCATTGCGAGAAGCCATGGTCTGAATCTCATGGCAAGCTCTACAGGTACCCCATAGGACTGAAGCCGTGGCATAAGAAGATTCAGGGTCGTTTCTGAGATATGGGATTTTAAAGAATCTCCTTCTGGATAAAGCCCCTTCTGCTGGAAAAGTGCCAGCATATCCATTGAATCTATTTCATTAAGATTTACTTCAAAGACGATTACCTCTGACGAATTGAAGGCCTGCTCTATCTTCTGATCCAGAGGATATATTTCCTTTTTAAAAAGATGCACAGAGCCAAGGATATAAACCGTTGATTTATTTGATGAGACCTCCCAGAAAAGACCCTTCTGTTCAGCCCAGACAGAGACATGATAATAAAACACAATGTTAAAAATGGCCCACAAAAAAATAATTCCTTTAATTTGCTTTTTCATCTTCATGCCATATCCCTCCTTTGTTTATTAGTTTACCACATATGCCAAGATGCGTACTTAATTCTTCCCTGCTGTAATATCTCTTTGTATGGTTAAGTATATTCATACCTCTGGTATTCCTGAATCCTGACTCCCCTTGCTCTCTTATTGTGTTTTGATATATTATTTTTATCATGATAGGGGGTCTCTTAAAAGACAAAAGGCTGTCAAAAGGGATAACCCTTGAGCAAATTGCTGCTGATCTTAAGATAAGGGTTTATTTCCTTAAGGCACTGGAAGAGGAAAACTTTGAGCTCCTTCCTGCTGATGTTTATACCATGGGTTATATAAGGACCTATGCCATGTATCTTGGTATTGAACCCGAACCTCTTATAGAAGAGTTTAAAGCCTTAAGAGAAAAGAAAGCCTCAACTGTTACTTCAGCCACCAATCAGGAGATTGTCCCTGAAACAGCAGAGACCGATAAAGCTGATGCCAGGTCAATAGTCAAAAATCAAAAATCAGGTCTTAAATCTCAAAGCCCTCGCATCTCTTCTAAGTTGAGCTTTAAACCAAATTTTTTAATCCTGGGTGTTATTATCCTTATTGGAGGGATTGCGATTTTTTCTATCTTTAAGACGACAAGGCAGCAAAAAGAGCTCACTCTACCTGCTTCTGCAGTTCCTGTTCAATCCTCACAAACCTCTTCTCCTTCAGACAACCTATTAAACCAAACTTCTCCTTACTCACAGCTAGTCCAGTCTCAAGCCCCGGCTGTTACTCCGCAACCGTTACCTTCGCCATCAATACCAGCTCCTGTAGCAAAAAAAGAGCCAGCAACTGTTACTTCCGCCACCAGTTCTGAAGGTTATGCTCTTAAGATAGTGGCAGCTGAACTTTCCTGGCTCCTTGTAGAATCAGAGGAAGGTTCTCATGATATTACACTTAAACCAGGTGATACAGTTCAGTATACCTCAAAAAAGGGATTCAAGATTAAGACAGGCAATGCCGGGGGTATAAAATTGTTCCTTAATGGAAAGGACATGGGATCTCCTGGTAAATCAGGAGAGGTAAAGATTATTAACCTTCCCTGAATTCATTCAGTTTCCCCTGTCTGTATCCTTCAAGGTCAATACTAATTGTAGTATAGCCAGTTGATTTTATTTCCTTAATGATTTTCTCTCTTGTTTCTTCCTCAAATAAAAGCCCTATCTCATCCCTGGAAACCTCTATCTTTGCCATTGGCCAGTAATCCCTTACCCTCACCACCTTGAAACCAAGCCCTTTTAAAATCTTTTCAGCCATGCCTATGCGATTCAACCTTTCAGGTGATATCCTTGTGCCATAAGGGATTCTTGAAGAAAGGCAGGCAGAACATGGCCTGTTCCATGTTGAAAGGCCGAGTGCCCTGCTCAGGACCCTTATCTCATCTTTATACAATCCTGCCTCTATAAGAGGACTTCTTACTCCGAGGTTTCTTGCAGCCTCAAGACCCGGTCTGTAATCATTAAGGTCATCCATTGTGCTTCCATCAAGGACAAAGCAATATCCTCTGCTGTCTTTAATCTCAATAAGCTTTCTGAAGAGTGAATCCTTACAATAAAAGCATCTTCTCCTGTCATTCCTGAGGAATTCTTCCCTCTGGAGTTCTGTTCCTTCAACGAAAATGTGTTCTATCCCGAGTTCAGAGGCCAGTCTCTTTGCTGTATCTATATCTTCAGGCGGTGAAGTCAAGGACACAGAACTTACAGCAATGAATCTTATATCTGAAAGTTTTAGTGCCTTCAGAAGAAAGGAGCTATCCACACCTCCTGAAAAGGCAAGGACTGCACTCCTCAGCTCCTTGAGTAATCTCATAAGCCTTTCTAATTTTTCATTAACTTGAGGCTCAACTGTTACTTTCGCCACCAAAGCTGCCTCCATCTTTAAACCTGTATTATTTCAAAATGCTCCTGATGAAAGGTTGAATCTTCCTGAATAACAATCTTTAAATTAAAAATCTTCTCAAGCTCTTCAATACCCTGTCTTTCCTCATCTGACAGAAATTCTGCTACAAGGGGATTCACCTTAACAATAAGCCTTGTTGAAATATAGGGCCTCATCTTCCTTATCTTTCTCATAATCTCATAACAAACTGTCCTTGCTGTCTTTATATAACCCTTCCCGTCACAGTAAGGACAGGGTTCACAGAGTATCCTTGTAATGCTCTCTCTGACCCTTTTTCTGGTCATTTGAATAAGGCCAAGTTCAGATATATTAAGGATAGTGCTTTTTACCCTGTCCTTTTTCATCATATCAACAAAGGCATTGAATACCTTCTGCCTATTTTCAGGCTTTTCCATGTCTATGAAATCAATAATTATTATGCCCCCCAGATTTCTCAATCTTATCTGATAGGCTATCTCCTTTACAGCCTCAAGATTTGTCTTAAGAACAGTCTCCTCAAGTGATTCCTTGCCGACAAATTTTCCGGTATTCACATCTATTACAGTCATTGCCTCTGTCTGGTCAATAACTATATAGCCACCTGATTTGAGCCATACCTTTTTACCAAGGGCCCTTGAGATATCAACCTCAAGGCCGAAGGCATCAAAAAGTGGCTCCTCTGCATCGTAAAGCTCAATTCTATCTGCAAGTTTAGGAAAATAAACAGAGACAAAATCAATTATCCTGTTGTAATCCTCCTCTGAATCTATTATGATTCTTTCTATATTCTGCCCCATCATATCCCTCACAGTTCTCAGGACAAGGTCAAGGTCAGTGTATAGAAGATATGGTGCTGGCTGTGAGTCTTTCTTTTTCAGGATATTGTCCCAGAGCATCAGTAAAAACTCAAGATCCTTTCTCAGTTCCTCTTCACTGCATCCTTCAGAGGCCGTCCTTATAATTATGCCAGCCTTTTGGGGTTTGATAAGCTCTGCAATGTTCTTGAGCCTTGTCCTTTCTGCCTCGTCTGTTATCCTCCTTGACACACCGATATGATCAATGGTTGGCATAAATACCACGTATCTACCTGGTAATGTGACATAAGCTGTAACCCGGGCTCCTTTAGTTCCTATGGGATCCTTTGCAACCTGAACCAGTAATTCCTGTCCTTCCTGGATAATCTCATTTATGGAGGCCTTCTGCGGCTTGATGTAGATGCTATCATTAGCAGCCTCACTGTTACTTTCGCCACCAAATACAGAAACTTCATTATTAAAATGGGAAGGCATCTCATCCAGAATAACTATATCACCCACATAAAGAAAGGCAGCCTTTTCAAGTCCGATATCAACAAAGGCTGATTGCATACCTGGCAGGACCTTTACAACTTTTCCCTTGTATATATTCCCAACAAGGCTTGCTCCTCTTCTTCTTTCAACATAAAATTCTACGACCTGGCCACCCTCAAGAAGGGCAACCCTTACCTCTTCTTTTGTAGAATTTATCAGTATCTCATTCTGCATTCTTGATTTCTACTTCATCAGGACTGACCAATTCCCCATTTACAATTCCGAAAAGCCCTGTCCTGATAATTTCAATGTCCTCAGCTAAGTCTATTCCAATAGACCTCATTAGCTCCATTATCTTTACCTTTTCTCCATTACCCTTCTCAATAAACAGGAGTCTTATGCCACCCTCTATAATGCTGAACTCCATAAGCGAAGATTTTTGGTATTTCCCATCGCTGTCCCTGAGTTTGTCAAGATTCGCTTCTACGGTCTTTCTTAATTGCTCCGAGCCAATCCTCAAAAGATATTCATATCCCTTTATGAAGGAACTCAGAGACTCAATTTTTAAAGGTACCAAAAAAAGTTTATTTAATCTTATATCCTCAGGTAATACACTGTTGATTACAGAGCAAAGGGATCCCCATAAATCTCTTTTTTGAATATCCCACCCACTGTTACTTTCGCTACCAATCTGCTTTATTATACAGGAATCCACAATCATATCAAAATATTCCCTCCAACCCTCCACACCCACTGGAAGGGCAGGACCAAAAGATATCCTGGGCATAGGATGAAATCCTTCAGTATAACTTAGGGGGATATTCGCCCGCCTTAATGCCCTTTCAATAAGCCTGCTCAATTCAAGATGGCTAAGATATTTCAGCTCTCCTGTCTTTGAAAATTCAGCCCTTATACGAAGAACAGAGGTGGGTCTCTTTAAAGTGGGTGAACAGGTGAATGGTTGAATAGGTGAATTGGTGGAAGGAGTTTTGTCAGGGTAATTTGTAAACTGCTCCCTTTCTGATCTTTGACCTTTGATTTCTGTGCACTTAAGGCCACAGGCACTGCATAGTTTTTCACATCCAGGAGTCCTCCTTCCCTCTCTTGCCTGTCTGTATTCTTTAAGAAGAAATTGTTTATCTATGCCTGTATCTACAATATCCCACGGAAATGATACATCTTCCTTATATGATAAGTTTGCCAGGGAAACACCATCTATACCGGTAGAATCCATTGCCCTGATCCATTTTGAGAAATCAAAGAATTCACTCCAGGCCTCAAGCCCTGCACCAAGCCTCCATACATGGTAAATGAGTTCACCGAGTTCATCGTTGCCCCTGGATATCATGGCCTCAATAAGGCTCATCTCAGGATCATGATCTCTGTAATTAAATCCTTTTTTCCGTAATACTCCTTTTAGATAATTATTCCTTCTCTTCAATTCCTCTAATTCCATCTGAGGACACCATTGAAAGGGTGTATGGGGTTTGGGTATAAAGGAAGAGACTCCCACACTTATATTGACAAATTTTTTTGTATATCTCTTTGCAATTGATAATGCCCTTAATGACATATTTATGATTCCATCAAGATCCTCATCTCGCTCACCAGGAAGACCTATCATAAAATAGAGTTTCAGATTCAGCCATCCTTCTTCAAAAAGCAATGTTAATGCCCTTTCATAATCTTCATCATTGAAATCCTTATTAATAATGCACCTGAGTCTTTCTGTGCCTGCCTCAGGTGCAATTGTAAAACCTGTCTTTCTTTCAGATTTTATAGCCTGAAGTATCTGCCTGTTAATAGCTCCAACCCTCACTGAAGGCAGTGAAAGGGCTATATGGGAACTACTGAATCTATTAATGAACTTCTGGAATAAAACTGAAAGTTTGCTGTAGTCACCTGCGCTCAGAGAGGTAAAGGAAACCTCCTCGAATCCTGTAAAGGAAAGGCTCCTCTGAGCTATTTCTATAATCTTATCTACAGACCTTTCCCTCACAGGTCTATAGATCATCCCAGCCTGACAGAACCTGCAACCCATAGGACATCCCCTTGATATCTCTATATTGAGCCTGTCATGCACTGCCTGATGGGCAACAACTGGCCTTACTGGATAGGGAGACCTGTCAAGATCCTCCACTATCACCCTTTTTACAGAAGAGCTAATCCCTGGCACATAAAAACCAGGTATTAATGATAGGGCCTTTAAAAGGCTTTCCCTTTTGCGCTCACCATTCTGCTTCCAGTACCTCACAGTATCAACAAGGTCATTTATTGCATATTCTGCCTCTCCTATGAAGAGGGCATCAAAAAATTTAGTGAAGGGCGCAGGATTCACTGTACAGGGCCCACCTGCTATAACAATAGGAAGTCCTTTTCTTTCCTCTCTTAAAACAGGGATACCTCCAAGAGAAAGCATGTTAAGTACAGTTGTAATGGAAAGCTCATACTGGAGGCTAAAACCTATGATATCGAACTCCTTCAGGGGTCTCTTTCCTTCAAGACTTGATAGATAATGACCTTTTGCTTTCAGATAGCCCTCCCTGTCAGGCCATGGTGCAAAAACCCTTTCAGCGGAAACATCCTCCATAGAGTTGAGGATTTCATAAAGGATCTTTAATCCGAGGTGGGACATGCCTATCTCATAAACATCAGGAAAACAGAGGGCTATCTTTATCGAGCCATCCCTGTGAATACTGTTCCATTCCCTGTTTATATATCTGCTTGGCTTCTGAAATTGAAGAAGATTCATAAATATAAAATAACACAATACCGAGCAACAGAGCGACAGAAAGGCTAAACGATGGGTGAATAGGTGAAGGGGTGAATAGGCTGACCCCGCACCCACTGCAGACGGAACGGCCTTACGACAGGGTATATTTTACCATTTGCAGTGGGTGCGGGGAGGCTATAGGCTGAAGGCTGAAGTAATAGTGCGACAGAGCGACCGAACTATAGTGCGACCGTGCGACCGAGCGATAGTGCGACAGTATTTAGTGCGACCGTGCGACCGAGCGATAGTGCGACAGTCTGTAGGAATATTTAAATTTCCATAAATATACAGTCGCACTGTAGCACTGTCGCACTGTCGCACTCTGTCGCACTGTAGCACTATAGTATTGTAAAGGCATTGAGGCAGCCTGCCCTTTTTCTATCGTCAATTTACAGCTGTAATTTGCCGATAGAAAGAATCAAAAAAACAGCAAAGCCTCCTTTTCATTAGGTTTTTGGATGATATAAAATAT
>JBKBPW010000017.1:0-23164 GCA_046292975.1 Thermodesulfovibrionales bacterium | reverse complement strand
TAAAATAAAATATGTCTGCGTTAAAATATGGTGAAAAGGCAATTGCTGAGGCAAAACTTGAACTCTGGCCCAATCCTACACCTGAAAGGGACTACGAGATAGATATCTCTTTTCCTGAATTTACATGCCTGTGTCCCCGCTCAGGCTATCCAGATTTCGCAACCATAAAGATAAAATATGTTCCTGATAAGTTTATTGTTGAATTAAGATCCCTGAAACTTTATCTTAATTCTTTTAGAAATACCTACATATCACATGAGGAAGCCACAAACAGGATTTATTCAGAGCTTTATGAAAAATTGAAGCCAAGATTTCTTGAGGTGATCGGGGATTTCAATCCAAGGGGAAATGTAAAGACAGTTATCAGGGTTTGTTCTGAAAAGCAATAGGACCAGCTTACCGAAATTGCGATAGGCTTAAGTTGGTGAATCGGTGAAGAGGTGAAAAACATTGGTGAAGTGGTGAATCGGTGAAGAGGTGAAGAGGCCCATTCACCTTCAAAAAGACTTTACAATCTCAATAAATGCCTTGAGTTTTTTATGGTCCTTTATGCCTTTTTCTTTTTCCACGCCGCTTGATACATCCACTCCATAAGGATGAACCCATCTGATTGCCCTTTCAATATTATCAGGGTTCAGACCTCCTGCCAGTATTATCCTTCCCAGTTTTTTTGCCTCACCTGCAATATCCCAGTTGAAGGCCATGCCAGTGCCTCCGAAATCTTCAGGTGAATAGGTATCAAGCAAAAAGGCATGAACCATTGGATAATCCTTAAGGGGCTCAAGATCGCTGAGTTCCCTTACCCTTATGGATTTTATAGTCTTTTGAGGATAGATAATACTTTCAGGGGATTCGTCACCATGCAGTTGTATGGTGTTTATGCCTGTAAAAAGGGCTATCCTTAATATCTCTTCTGATGGGGTATTAACAAAGACTCCCACAGCGGATACAAAAGGAGGAATCTTTCTTATAATTTCAGCTGCCTTTTCAGGCTCTATGTATCTCGGACTTTTTTTAAAGAATACGAAACCAAGGGCGTCTGCTCCGTATTCTACTGCCTTCAGGCCGTCCTCAAGGTTTGTTATTCCGCAGATCTTAACCTTTACCTTCATGCTGGCACTTCCGGAAGTCTGCTCAATGCCTCTTTTATCTTTTCCTCAGGATATTCGTAGTCCATCAGTTTTCCACTTAGATAATCTGCATAGGCCTGAAGGTCAAAATATCCGTGACCACTCAGGTTAAACAAAATCACCTTTTCTTTTCCCTCCTCTTTTGCTTTCACTGCCTCATCAATTGCTGCCCTTATGGCATGGGCACTCTCTGGAGCCGGGATAATCCCCTCTGTCCTTGCAAACTGAATGGCTGCATCAAAAACAGATGTCTGGCCATAGGCAACGGCCTCTATTAGACCATCATGATAGAGCTGGCATACAAGAGGGGCATCTCCATGGTATCTCAGGCCTCCAGCATGGATACCCGGAGGAACAAAGTCGTGACCCAGGGTATACATCATTAAAAGAGGTGTAAGCCCTGCTGTGTCACCGAAATCATAACGATACTGTCCTTTTGTAAGGGTAGGGCAGGATATAGGCTCTACTGCAAGGACCCGCACCTTTTTCCCATTTATCCTGTCATGTAAAAAGGGAAATCCTATCCCTCCAAGATTACTTCCTCCACCGCAGCAGGCAATCACTACATCAGGATATTCATTTATCATACTCAATTGTTTTTTTGCCTCAAGTCCTATGACTGTCTGATGCAAAAGCACATGATTAAGCACAGAACCAAGGGCATAGTTTGTGTCTTTATGAGTTGCTGCATCCTCAACAGCCTCAGATATAGCTATGCCGAGACTGCCAGGGCTATCAGGAGCTTCAGCAAGGATCTTTCTTCCAGATTCTGTCCTGTTTGAAGGGCTCGGATATACACTTGCTCCCCATGTCTCCATGGCAATCCTTCTGTATGGCTTCTGCTCATAGCTTACCTTTACCATATAAACTGTGATCTCTATCCCAAGGAGTTTTCCAGCAAGGCTTAATGCTGAACCCCACTGACCTGCTCCTGTCTCTGTTGCAATTCTCCTGATGCCAGCCTTTTTATTGTAATAGGCCTGCGGGATAGAGGTATTTGGCTTATGGCTTCCCGCAGGACTCACTCCTTCATATTTGTAGTAGATTCGTGCCGGAGTATTCAAAGCCTCCTCAAGCCTTAATGCCCTGAAAAGTGGAGAGGGCCTCCAGAGGGTATAAAGTTCAAGCACCTCTTCAGGTATGTCAATCCATCTCTGAGTGCTCACCTCCTGCTCTATAAGGGACATGGGAAAGATTGCACTCAGGTCATCGGGACTGACTGGTTTCATTGTCCGTGGATTCAGCGGTGGTTTTGGCAGATTGGGCATATCTGCCATGATGTTATACCACTGCCTAGGGATATCTCTTTCGCTGAGAACAACCTTCCTTTCTTTCATAGAGCCTCCTTAACTTTTATTTTCTCAATCCTTTCTTAATGAATCTATCCTTGCTCCTATATCACTTGCCTCCATGAGCACAGTGCCAACAAGGACAGCATCTATGCCTGCTTCCTCAAGCATCCTTACATGCTCACGGCTTTTAATGCCACTTTCACTGACCACGATTTTTTCAGAAGGGATAAGGGGCTTTAATCTCAAGGTGGTATTAAGATCAATATTCATGGTCATCAGATCCCTGTTGTTTATTCCGATGATCTCTGCCTTTATCTCTAAGGCCTTTTCAAGTTCCTCCTCGTTGTGTATCTCATAAAGTACGGACATGCCAAGTTCCTTTGCAATGCTAAGGAATCTTTCAGATTGCTCCCTGTCAAGGATGGATGCGATAAGCAAGATAGCATCTGCTCCAGAAAGATAGGACTCATATATCTGATATTCATCAATTATAAAATCCTTTCTGAGCACAGGTCTGGTAACGACCTTTTTAATATCTTCAAGATAGGAGAGCCTTCCAAGGAAAAAATCCTCTTCTGTGATAACAGAAATTGCATCAACCTTCTGTTCGTAAATACTGGCAATCTTCAATAGATCAATATCCTTCCTGATAATACCCTTTGAGGGACTGGCTGCCTTTATCTCACCAATAAAGCGTATCCCGTCTGTGCCCCTTTTAATGGCTTTTTTGAAATCCCTGAGGTCATTTCTTTTTATCTTTAAGACAGTTTTTTTCAATCCTTCAGGATCTTTTTTTGCTTTTAATTCCTGCAATCTCAACCTTTTCTTAAAAAGAATATCCTGGAGCGTTGTCGTCATGGCAGATTTTTACTTGCTGTTTCCCTGCAAAAGGAAACTGTCAGGGATCGCCTCATTGCCTTCTTTATGGATTCTCTCAGCTTTTCATCATCAATACAACATACACAGGATTCTATAAATCCTGACAATTCAGCTGGTGGCTGACTTAGAGGCTCTACAATAGATGGCCTGTTTCTATTTTCCGAAGTTATCTTTCCTATCCTGAATTTAACTGTCTTGACCTTATAGGGTTTGAGTTTCTCAACAATAGAATCACTGTGAAATCTGAGTTCCTCTGCCCAGAGATGAGAACTAACCTTTATGAGCAGTTCTCCATTATTGATGGAAAAAGGTTCTGAATGAATAGAAAGCCCCTCTCCAACAATCTGAGGCCATTTATTCTTAATGCAACCCAGTATAAATTTTTCTGAAAGACCAAGGTCTTTGTAGAGACCCTCAATTGTGGAACCTAATTCCTTTAAACCCATTCACAGTACCCCTAAAAAACTGATGATTTCTGGGATTTCTTTTATCCCCAAAATGCAAGATTTTGAGGCTCCCTTTGATGTTATTTAGCAGAGACAGCCTTTTTAACCATTCCTGATCTCAAGCATCTTGTACATACCTGTACCTGTCTTGAGCCACCTGTATCAGTAACTATCCTGACCTTTTGAAGATTTGGCATAATCCATCTTTTTGTCCTGTTGTTTGCGTGACTGACATTATTACCCGTCATCTTCTTCTTTCCGCAGACATAACATTCTGCCATAGCCATACCTCCTTTTTGCATTTATAAGATTCTTTATGCTAACATAATATTGTATCTTTTACAAGAAGGGATTAATTCAACTCAGTGTTGAAGGAGGAAATCTTCTTTTAAGAAAAAGCCCATCTCCAGCGATGAAAATTGAATCCCTACCATTGAAATTAAACTTAAAAATAACGAATTAAGGGAAAATAACCTTTATGAAAAAGATCAGGATTACAGAAATTAAAAAAAGACTCTTTGAGGAGACGAAGCTTGAACTTCACTGGAAGGATATTGTTTCTGAGCTTCAGCTCCTTGGCTATGAGATTAAAGAGTCAGCCTCAGCAAGTGTAGAAGAGACCGCTTACCAAAAGCTTCTAAGACACCTTGAAGACACAGGTCAATTACCAATAGAAGAATCAAAGCCCGAACCTGAGAAAGTAGAGGTGCCTGAAAAGGTGTCCTTAGTGGAAGAAAAACCTATATGAAAGTACCTGAAGTGCCAGCATCTGAAGCAATTAGCAAGGTGACAGTAGAGAAAACAACTCTTGAGGAAAAGATTAAAAAAGAAAGACCACAGGAAAGACCTAAAAAACCTGAGCAGATCAGGCCTTCCGTAATATCAGCACCTTCCAGGCCATCCGGACCATCATCAGGATACCCCCAAAAATCTGAGGATTTTTCGGGGACCCCTTCAGTTGCTACACCTCCATCAAGTACTTCACCTGTTAAAGAAAAGGCTCCATCCTCACCGGCAGGTGCAAATGTGGAAGTTCCTGTAGAGGAAAAGGTTGAGCCTGACAGGACTGTTATTTCGCAACCAGAGGCAGAGAAATCTATTGAGCCACCAGAATTGATGAAGCCTATAACAGAGATTCCAGAGCCTGAGATTGAGGAATTAAAGGTCCCTGATAGATTCAGAAAAGACCTTGAATCAGAAAGGATAGAGAAGCTTAAGACAAAGCCGGCTATCCAGCGGGCCTTTCAGGCAGTAAGAAAGATAGAGCCAAAGAAATGGCATGACCTAAAGTATCCAAGAAAGCCAGAACCGGGAAAGCCAAAACAAAAAATAGAGACTGTTGAAATTACCCAGTCCACTGTTACTGCCCCAAGAAGAAAATCCATTAAACTTCAGGAAGGTATTTCTGTTAAAGAATTTGCAGAGCTAATCGGTGTGAAGCTTCCTGAGGTTATTAAAAAATTTATGGAACTGGGTTATATGGCAACAGCAAATCAACCTGTTGATATGGATGCAGCCCAGCTTGTTGCTGATGGTTTTGGGATAAAGGTAGAGGTGGTTGGTGTTGAAGAAGAGCCATCACTTGAAGAGGCACCTGTTGATGAGACTAAGCTCCAGCCAAGACCACCTGTAGTGACAATAATGGGACATGTTGACCATGGAAAGACCTCTTTACTTGATGCAATAAGGCAGACAAAGGTTGCAGAAAAAGAAGCAGGAGGTATCACCCAGCACATCGGCGCCTATAAGGTAAATCTTAAAGGAAAGGACATAGTGTTTCTTGATACCCCTGGCCACGAGGCATTCACTACACTGAGGGCAAGGGGAGCAAAGGTTACAGATATAGTGGTTCTTGTTGTTGCTGCTGATGATGGGGTGATGCCTCAGACCATTGAGGCCATAAATCATGCAAAGGCAGCGAATGTTCCCATTGTGGTTGCAATAAATAAGATAGATAAACCAGAAGCGAATCCAGCCAAGGTAAAGAATGAACTTGCTGAATATAATATAATCCCTGAGGAATGGGGTGGTCAGAATATATTTGTTGAGGTCTCTGCAAAGAAGAAGATCGGCATAGAGAGTCTCCTTGAGATGATTCTTCTCCAGGCAGAGGTCATGGATCTTAAAGCTGATCCCACAAGACATGCAAGGGGTACAATAATTGAATCAAAACTTGATAGAACCCGTGGGCCTGTTGCAACGGTTCTTGTTCAATCGGGTACACTCAGGGTTGGAGATGTATTTATTTCAGGTACTACCTATGGAAAGGTAAGGGCCTTGATAGATGATACAGGCAAAAAAATTGATAAGGCAGGACCATCCACCCCTGTAGAAGTTATTGGCTTCGCTGAATTACCTCAGGCAGGAGACACCTTTGTTGTGATGGATGATGAAAGAAAGGCAAGGCAGATAGCCCTTTTAAGACAGCAGAAGCTGAGGGCTCAGGAGCTTGCAAGGAAGGCAAAGCTTTCCCTTGATGGAGTTTATGCACAGATACAGGAGGGTCAGCTAAAAGAACTTAATATAATTATAAAGGCAGATACCCAGGGCTCTGTTGAGGCAATAAAGAAGGCAGTTGAGGCAATAACACATCCAGATGTAAAGGTAAAGGTGATTCATGCAGCAGTTGGTGGAATTAATGAATCAGATGTGTTGCTTGCCGCTGCAAGCAGTGCCATAATTATTGGATTCAATGTAAGACCTGAGATGAAGGCTGCACAGACTGCAGAGAGGGAAGGCGTTGATATAAGGCTTTACAACATCATCTATGATGCTGTTGAAGAGGTGAAGAAGGCACTTGAAGGTATGCTTGCTCCTACATTTAAGGAGAAGGTCCTTGGAAGGGCAGAGGTGAGACAGTTATTCCATATATCGAAAGTCGGCACAGTGGCAGGTTGCTATGTCATTGATGGGGTGATTTCAAGGGCATCAGATGGTATAAGGGTAATAAGGGACAATATAGTTGTATATACAGGAAGAATAGCCTCCTTAAAGAGATTTAAGGAAGATGTGCGAGAGGTTCAAAGTGGATATGAATGCGGTATCCTCATAGAAAACTTCAATGATGTAAAGGTTGGAGATATACTTGAAAATTATATTATTGAAAAGATAGCAGCAAAACTGGAATAGGTGAATGGGTGAACAGGTGAATGGGCCTCTTCACAGCTTCACCAACTTAAGCCTATCGCCTTAAGCTATGTAGATTGTCGCACTAAGTTTGTGATGTTTGTTGGTTTTTTTACCTTTGAGCTATACATCCCCCATGCAAATTCCCTCAAGGAAAAGAGGGTCTCTATAAGGTCTTTAAAAGATAGACTTAAAAAATTAAATATTTCCCTTGCTGAAGCCGAAAATGATCTCTGGCAGAGGACAACATTGGGAGTTGCCTTTATCTCTCAGCAGGAGGCAGAATTAAGCACAATGTTTAATGAGATAATAAAGATAATTGAGCAATATCCTGAGATTGAGCTTATTGACTCAAAGATGGAGGTATTCTAATGCTACCATATAAGAGGTCAAAAAGGGTTGGTGACCTTCTGAGAGAGGTCATAGCTGACATAATAATGAAAAGATTAAAGGACCCCCGCATCGGTTTTTTAACAGTTACAGGAGTGGATGTAAAGGAAGATCTTAAAACAGCAGCAGTTTATGTCAGTATACTTAAAGAAGAGGACAGAAAGACAACTATTGAAATATTGAACTCAGCCCAGGGCTTTATTCGCCAGGAGGTAGCCAAGGAAGTCAAACTCAAATTTATACCTGTATTTCACTTTGTCCTTGATACATCAGCGGAGTATGGTGCAAGGATTGATAGACTTCTTAAAGAGATAAAAGGCGGTGATGAATAATGGGTAATCTGTTGGATGAATATGACTAATGAGTTAAAATATAAGAAACCATCGGATATTACGCAGGAGCCACCAGAGGAACTTATTGAGTTTTTAAAAGGCTCAAAGGCCCTGGTTCTTGTGACCCATATCAATCCTGATGGAGATGCCCTTGGCTCAACCCTTGCCCTTGGAATTGCCCTTGAAAGACTCGGCAAATCTGTAGCACTCTTTGACAGAGACCCTGTGCCAGAATTTTACAGATTCCTACCAGGGTGGCAGAGATTCACAAATAGTGATTTTTCTTTTTTATTAAAGAAATTCAGGGCCCTTAATGGCAGGATTGATGGGCTAATACTGCTTGACTGTAACAGCCCTGAAAGGGCAGCCATAGAAGTCCCCTCAGATATACCTTTACTCATAATAGATCATCACGAAACAGAGAAAACCTTTGACAGTAAAGGAGCAGCGCCAGCTATTAAATGGATAGTTCCAGTTGCGCCAGCCACAGGTATGCTTGTCTATAAGCTTATAAAAGGTTTGGGTGTAAGGATTGACCATGATATGGCAGTATCTCTTTATACAGCTATCGCCATTGACACAGGCACATTCAGATACAGTAATACCACTCAAGAGGTTCTTCAAATAGCTGCTGAGCTTTTATCCTTAGGAGTGAGACCCGAGATGGTTTCTGAGGCACTTTATGATAGCTGGACAACAGGAAGATTTAGACTCCTGATTGAATGCCTTAATACCCTTGAGATTGACAGTGGTATTGCAATCACCCATGTGACAGAGGAGGATTTTAAGAAAACAGGTACTTCATCAGAGGATACAGAAAGTTTTTCAAATTTTCCAAGGATGATAAGGGATGTGAAGGTTTCTGTATTCCTGAGGCAGATAGGCCCTGATAAATGGAAGGCTTCACTCCGTTCAAAGGGTGATATAAATGTTGCAAAGATAGCAGAGGTCTTTGGTGGTGGGGGTCACAAAAATGCAGCAGGCTTTATGACGGAGGGAAGGCTTGAAGACATAAAGAGATTAATTACAGAAGAGGTGAAGAGGTCAATAGGTGAAGGGGTGAAGGGGTGAAGAGGATAAAGGGGACGAAGATCCCTCTTTCTATTTTAAAGGAGTTTCAGAAATTCGGTTCACTCCTCTGGCAGAGAGGTCTTATAAGCTATCAGGCAGGAAATATAAGCATACTGCGCAGTAATTCAATAATAATAAAAAAGAGGGGTGCATCTCTTGGATTCCTTGAGAAAAAAGACCTTGTCATTGCTCCTTTAAAGGGTGAAATGACAGAGGCCTCGAGTGAACTTCCAACACATCAGGCTATTTATAAAAAGACAGATGCAAGGGCAATCATCCATAGCCATCCATCTCATGCTGTAATATTGTCATTAATCCTTGACGAGATAAACCCTCTTGATACCGAGGCGCCAATCCTGATAGGAAATAAAATACCAGTGATAAAAGGCTCACCCGAAGAGATAGCTGAGGTGCTTAAAGACCACAAAATAGTTATTGTAAAAGGTCATGGTAGCTTTGCAAAGGGCAAAAGCCTTGAGGAGGCATTCTCAATCACAACCACCCTTGAACACTCCTGTTATGTATTGTGGGGAAAGGTGGTTGTCTCATCAAGCCATCTAAGATAATCCTCTGAGCCTTCAATAATGGGCATAGGTATTATCTCAGTGCTTCCTTTTTTATCTCCACCGGAAGTAAAAACCGGAGGTCTATATGCTGAGAAGCTGAAAGAACTTCTATCCCGACTAATCTTCCATGTTCATCCATATCAATAGAGATATCTTCATCTACATCCTTACAAATAACCCTTTCCGCATCACTGAGTTTTAAATAGAGGATATCATATTTTGGATCGTAACTGATTCTCACTTTTACCTCCATGAACCGTAATAAACTTTTACGGTTATAACAACTAATTCACTATTTTCCTCAACAAAAATTACGACTACCTTTTTCTGCGGATAAAAATGTCCAAGCCATTCTTTATTATAGTTAAATTCATTTACAGCCTTTCTCGGTTGTCTCATCAAGCCATCTAAGATAATCCTCTGAGCCCTCAATAATGGGCATAGCTATTATCTCAGGCACAGAATAAGGATGGACTGACTTTACCTTATCACTCAATTTTTTGAAAAGCTCTCTTTTTGTCTTTACTATCATTAAAACCTCTGGTTCATCCTCAATACTTCCCTGCCAGAAATAGATAGACCTTATGTTCTTAATGATATTCACACATCCGGCAAGTCTCTCCTTAACAAGGAGATTTGCAATATTTTGAGCACTCTCCTCATCAGGTGCGGTGATATAAACTACTGCATATTCTGACATAATTTATTCCTTCAAACCTCTGTCTTTATATGAAGCTCCTTGAGCTGCTTTGGTTCAACAGGTGAAGGTGCTCCACTCATGAGGCAAAGGCCCTTCTGGGTCTTTGGAAAGGCTATGACATCCCTTATGGAGTTTGCCCCAGCCATCAGCATAAGGAGCCTGTCGAGTCCGAGGGCAATTCCACCATGGGGGGGTGCTCCATATTTCAATGCCTCAATTAAGAATCCAAACTTAAGTCTTGCCTCTTCCTCAGGAATCCCAAGTATCTTAAAGACCTGTGCCTGAATCTCTGGTTTATGAATCCTTATGCTTCCACCTCCAAGCTCGTATCCATTAAGAACAATATCATAGGCCTTTGCCTTGAGGGAGCTGAGAGCTGAATCAGGATTTTTAAGGTCTTCCTCTTTTATATCAAAAAGCTTTTCTATATCCTCATCAACAGGTGAGGTAAAGGGATGGTGCATTGCCTGGAATCTCCTTTCATCAGGGTTCCATTCAAGAAGGGGAAAATCAACTATCCAGAGGAAATTAAAACCCCCTTTTATTAGATTAAGTCGCCTGCCAATCTCGAGTCTCAATCTTCCAAGGACATTATGAACAACCTCCTCTTTATCCGCCACAAAGAGCATCATGTCGCCTTCCTCTGCACCGATTCTTTCAGCCATCTGTTTCAGGATATCTTCAGGAAAGAATTTTGCTATAGGAGAGTCAAAACCATCTTTTATTTTTATCCATGCAAGGCCCTTTGCTCCAAAGGACTTTGTCTCCTCAGTCAAAAGATCTATCTCTTTTCTCGAAAGTCCTGCCATGGCCTTTCCTCTTATTGCCTTTACCCTTCCACCTTTCTGAAGGGCATCAAGGAAGACCTTGAACTGTCCTTCCTTAACAAGATCTGCCATATCCACAAGCTCAAGTCCAAATCGGGTATCAGGCTTATCGCTTCCGTATCTTTCCAGAGCCTCTTTGTAACTCATTCTTGGAAAGGGTATCTGAAGCTCTATATCAAGGATTCTTTTAAAGACCTCTTGAAGAAGTCTCTCTATAAGGGAAAGGATATCTTCTATATCTACAAAGGAGCTTTCTATATCAACCTGTGTGAATTCTGGCTGTCTGTCTGCTCTTAAGTCTTCATCCCTGAAACATCGGGCAATCTGAAAATATCTTTCAAATCCAGAGATCATGAGTATCTGCTTGAAAAGCTGTGGAGACTGTGGAAGTGCATAAAAGTTGCCTGGGTTTAGTCTGCTTGGAACGAGGAAATCCCTTGCTCCTTCAGGAGTGGACTTTGTAAGCATTGGAGTTTCAATCTCCAGAAATCCCTCACTATCAAGGAAATCCCTGACTGCCTTTGTCACCCTGTGGCGGAGGATTATGTTTTTCTGAATCTCAGGTCTCCTCAGGTCAAGATATCTGTATTTAAGCCTGAGAGATTCCCCTGCCTCTCCTGCCTCATCAATCTGAAAGGGCAGTGCCTGGGATTCGCTTAATATCTTTAATTCCTCTGCATAAAGCTCAACAGTTCCTGTAGGGATTTCAGGATTTTCGGTCCCAGCAGGCCTTTTTCTTATTTCTCCCCTTACTGTAATGACAAATTCAGACCTGAGTTCACTGGCGAGTTCATGGGCTTCACCTGAAACCTGCGGGCTGAATACTACCTGAATAATGCCGCTTCTATCACGGAGGTCAACGAAGATAAGACCTCCATGATCTCTTCTCCTGAAGACCCAGCCAGAAAGGGTAAATCTTTTACCAATCTCTGATTCTGTTATTTCGGCACAGAGTTTATCTTTATACATCTTCAAACTCTCCCTGTGTATTTTTCTTAAAGAAGGACTCCCGAGATCCTCTTAAAATTTTTCGGCTCCTGCGGATAAGGCCTGTCTTTATCCCTGAGGTATAAAACCTCCCTTTTAAGCAACTCAAGTTCTTCTTTTGTAAGCTGCCTTATTTCACCAGGCTTTAATGTGCCAAGCCTGATCCCATTTATTGCAATCCTTTTTAATTTAAGAACTGGATGGCCGATTTTTTCGAACATCCTTCTTACCTGCCTTTTTCTTCCTTCATGTATGATTATCTCCACCCAGGAATTTGCTTCAGAATATCTTATAAATTTCACCTTTGCTGGTGCTGTCAGGCCATCTTCAAGCCTTATCCCTTTCCTTAGTTTATCAAGTTCTTTTTCTTCTACATGACCTTTGACCTTTACAATATAGGTCTTGGGAATTGCCCTTGACGGATGGAGTATAGCATGGCTCAATTCTCCGTCATTCGTTAGAAGGAGAAGTCCTTCTGAATGATAATCAAGTCTTCCAACAGGATATATCCTGTAAGGAATCCTTTTAATGAAATCTTTTATGGTAAGTCTTCCCTCAGGGTCATAAAGTGTAGTGACAACTCCCTCGGGCTTATTAAAGATATAATAAACCTTTGGTTCAGCTTTGATAAGAAGCCTTCCATCAACCTTTATGTGATCAACCTCAGGATCTGCCTTCATACCAAGCTCAGCAATCCTTCCATTAACTGTAACCCTTCCCTCCATTATAAGTTCCTCAGCCTTCCTCCTTGAGGCTATACCCATCTGGGCAAGAATCTTCTGAAGTCTTATGGCTGCCATAGAATTATAATTTTACCACAACTATATATCTTTTTATATCTGTAGTGGGAAGGAGCCTTTCAAAAACCTCAATTTTACTGAATGTTATTTTGTTGACCTCCTGGAGGTCCTGCAGTTCTTTTAATTCCTTTTGAACCTCGGGACCTTTGTTAAAAATCATTATGCCTCCTGACCTCAGGAGGTGAGAGGCCTTTCTTATAAATTCTTTTATTTTAAACAGTGCCCGTGAACTTACAGCATCAACATTAATAGAGATCTCCTCAACCCTCTGCTGATGGATATACAGATCCTTCAGTCCCAGCTTGAATGTCATGTGTTTTAAAAAGGCTACCTTTTTTCGTGAGGGTTCAATAAGATGAATAACAAGTTCTGGTTTTACTATCTTCAATACAAGTCCTGGGAAACCAGCACCGCTACCAACATCAGCAAGAGACCGGACACCATTCTCTAAAAAGGGTAAATAAAGAAGGGAATCAAAGAAGTGTTTTGTAATAATAGTTCTGTCACTTTTAAGGGAGGTAAGATTATAAGCCCTGTTCCACCTTTTGAGCTCATTAAGATAAAAGGTAAAATTAAAAATTAGCTCTTCTATGGGCTCAATATTTGTTTGCTCCAGGCCTTTAATTAAGAGTGAACGAATCTCGGAACTCAGTGGCATAGATTTATGCATTTACTATTGTCCCCATTTCATAATCTGAATCCGTATCTCCTCCTTAAAATAAAATTTCTTCGAAGCCTAAGCATATCTAAACCTGAGTTTCTTCTCATAAGAATGGAGTCCCTCCCATAGCCTTTCTATCTCTTCTGCAAGTTTTACGATGTCCGTGGGATATAGCCATCTCATAGGCCTTTATTACTTTACCACACCTGTAATCCAAAAAATTATCAATTTTTTGGACCCCTGTATTGTTTTAAGATGGTTGCCCTCTTTGTCAATCATGAGGAAACAATATCTTTTCGATGAGATTATTTTTGAGGAAAGGCGCAGATTCCTTACAGTTTGCTGCGAGTAATATGCTCGCTATCCATTTAAGCTCTACTTAACTCAACCACTTCTACAGGTATCTCTCCATTGGATGGAAGGGAGATTATTGCGTTGAGTTTTGCATGTGGGAAATGTACGGGTGCAAAGACCATGCCCTCTGGCACTTCATCAGTGACCCTTGTTTTTAAGAAAATTGAGCCTTTTCTTGTGCTCACCTTAACAAAGGTGTCATCTTCAATGCCAAGTCTCTTTGCATCATTTTCATTTACAGCAAGCACAGCATCCGGGACAGCACTATCAAGAGTTTTTGATAGATAAGAGAGGACCCCCGAGTGTTGAAGGAGATTCCCTGTTATAAGATAGAATTGATCAGTTTTTTCCTTCTGGGGAATCTTAAACTCTGCTACCCTGAAGTAAGGCTCTGGTCTTTTCGGTCTGAGCCATTTATTGCCCTCAAGAATGTAGTCCTGTGACTTTAGCCCTTCCTCAAATTCCTTTCTTATGGATGATAAATCCTTTCCTATTTCAGAGCCCATAATCCTTGCAAGGTTTCTCAATATCTTCCAGTCTGGTGTTGAGTCACCCTGCTCAGGAAGGAGTTTTGAAATTGACTGAGTAACTCCTGTCATGCTTATAAAATTGCCTTCCTTTTCAGCCCAGCTTGCTGCTGGCAAAACTACATGTGCAAGTTTTGCAGTCTCTGTCAGGACTATGTCCTGTACAATAAGGAGCTCAAGACCCTTTAATCTTTTCTCAATAGTTGTTCCATCAGGGAATACTGTTACAGGGTCTTCACCCATTATGTACAGGGCCTTTACGCTATCCCGGTAGAGCATATCCTTTAAGGTCAAACCATCTTTTAGTGGTCTTACACCACTTAGCCAGAGCCCGAGGGTATTAGAAAATTCTGCTGGAATCTGTAAATCTTCAGGGTTGTTTCCGAGAAGAAGTATCAGATTTGCTGCGGCAATGAATAAGTCCTTTGATTTATTATTCTCAGAAGCTCCTGAGGTGAGTGCAAGGAGTCTCTTTGGTGTAGATGCTATGAGCCGTGCTGTCTCCTCAATACTTGTTTCAGGTATGCCGGTCACCTCTGAAGTGTATTTAAGAGAAAACCTCTTAAGGGACTCTGACCAGGCTGAATAGCCCTTTATCTTTGAGACAATCTCTTGATTAAAGAGACCATTTGTGACAATGTAATTTGCTATACCATTAAGAAGCACAACTCCTGTGGCAGGTCTTAATCTCAGCCAGTCTGTACTGTGTCTTACAAGTTTTGTCTGTCTGGAGTCAGCGACGATGAGCATGGCTCCCTTTTTCTTTGCCATAAGGAAATTGAGCCCCCATACTGGATGGGTTGAGGTTATGTCTGATTCAATGACAAATAGGAGGTCCTTTTCAAGAGGACTGTCCCAGGCCACAGGGTTATAATCAATACCAAAGACCTCTTTTATCGCCTCCAGGGCATTTACATATCCAAGCCTTGCAGCAGAATCAATGTTATCTGTGCCTACGATATCTCTCATGAATTTTTGAAGCATGAAGTTATCTTCAATGCTACATCTCTGAGAGCCAATTGCACCTATTGAAGAGGCTCCGTATGTATTTTTGATAGCCTCAATCTGTCTTGCAACAAAGTTCAAGGCCTCATCCCATGAGACTGATTTTAATTCTCCCTCTTTTCTGAGCAGTGGGGTGGTCAATCTTTTATTTGAATAAAGAAAGTCAAATCCAAATCTACCCTTACTGCAAAGATTACCATCATTTATCCCGATCCCTTCCTTTCCCCTTGCCCTTACTATCCTGCCTTCCCTTACAGAGATATTGGTTGTGCAGCCGCATCCGCAATAGGGACATGTTATTGGATATTCATCCATATACCATACCCTTGAGCGATGACGATAGGGCTTTGCTCCAAGGGCACCAACCGGGCAGGCATCTATACACTGACCGCAAAACTCACAATCCAGTGTTTCTTCAAAGGCAGGACTTATCTTTGCCTTAAAACCCCTTCCAAGGATAGCAATTGCACCAACTCCCTGATGGTCTTTGCAGATATTTACACATTTACCGCAGAGCACACATCTGTTAGGATTTCTCTCTACAATTGGACTGTCAAGCCTTTCTGGTTCACGTTTTCTGGGTGCCTTAAATCTGCTCTGTGAGGGTCCGTATTTAAAGGCGAGGTCCTGAAGTTGACACTCTCCTGCCTTATCACAGATAGGGCAATCAAGCGGATGATGAAGGAGCAGGAGCTCAAGCACAGTCTTTCTTGCCTTTACAACTTTGGGTGTCTCTGTCCACACCACCATTCCCTCTTCAGCAGGTGCTGCACAGGATGTGATAAGCCTTCTCTGCCCTTCTACCTCTACAATGCAAAGCCTGCAACCACCATAGGGCTCAAGCCTCCTGTCCCAGCAAAGGTGAGGTATATATATGTCATTGTCAAGGGCAGCTTTAAGGATTGTTGAGCCATCCTTTGCCTGAATCTCTTTACCATTTATCTTGAGATTTATCATTTTTTAACCTCCTCAACTTTTATCCCCACTGGTTCGGCAGGTTCTTCTTTTTTAAACATATCTCTTGGTCCTGTTTTTACTGAATTAAACTTGCAAGTCTCATAACATTGTCTGCATTTTATGCAGAGCGACTGGTCAATGCTGTGAGGTTTCTTTCTCTCTCCAGTAATTGCCTTTTGAGGGCAAACCCTTGCACAGGCTCCGCAACCTGTGCATGTATTTGCATCTATGTAGAATGTTACAAGGGACCTGCAGACACCTGCCTTACACCATTTCTCTCTTATGTGAGACTCGTATTCATCTCTGAAGTATTTAATTGTAGTCAGTACAGGATTTGGAGCTGTCTGACCCAGTCCACAGAGGGAGGCTGCAATTATATCCTTTGCAAGGTCTTCAAGGGTTTCTATATCTCCTTCCTTACCCCTTCCTTCTGTTATGTCTGTCAGGAGGTCAAGCATCACCTTTGTGCCAATTCTACAGGGTGTACATTTCCCGCAGGACTCATCAGTTGTGAATTCAAGGAAGAACTTTGCCACACTCACCATGCAGTTGAGGTCATCCATGACAACCATTCCACCAGAACCAACTATTGCACCTGTTTGAACAATATCTTCATATGTGACAGGTGTATCAAGGAGATGTTCGGGTATACAACCTCCAGAAGGTCCTCCAAGCTGGACTGCCTTAAATTTCCTTCCCCTCTTGATACCTCCACCTATGTCGTAAATAATAGTTCTTAACGGGATACCCATTGGTACTTCTATAAGGCCAACATTGTTTATTGCACCTGTTAAGGCAAAGACCTTTGTCCCTGTTGATTTCTCTGTGCCGAGGCTCTTGAACCATTCTCCTCCGTGAAGGATTATAGGTGGCACATTGGCAAAGGTCTCCACATTATTGAGCACAGAGGGCTTGTCCCAGAGTCCTTTATAAACAGGAAATGGAGGCCTTGGTCTCGGCATACCACGCTTCCCTTCAATTGATCTCATGAGTGCTGTCTCCTCACCACATACAAAGGCACCTGCACCCTGATAGATCTCAATGTCTAAGCTGTAACCACTTCCAAGTATATCCTCTCCAAGGAGACCCCTTTCCCTTGCCTGTTCAATTGCAATCTGAAGTCTCTTGACAGCAAGGGGATACTCAGCCCTCACATAGATATATCCCTTTGTTGCTCCTATTGCCTTACCAGCTATTATCATGCCTTCAAGGACAGAATGAGGATCGCCTTCCATAATAGACCTGTCCATAAAGGCACCGGGGTCACCTTCGTCACCATTACAGAGGATGAACTTTATATCAGATTTTACCTTACTGCATAGCTCCCATTTTAGACCTGTTGGAAATCCTGCACCACCCCTTCCCCTGAGACCCGAAATCTTTACTTCCTTAATGATTTCCTCAGGGGTCATCTCAAGGAGTGCCTTTGCAGCAGCCATATAGCCATCACGGGCAATGTAATCTTCTATCCTTTCAGCATCTATAAGACCTTTGTTTCTCAACGCCCTGAGGACCTGATGTTTGAAGAAAGGAATGTCCTTCATAACAGGGATGGCATGTTTCTTTACAGGCTCCTTGTACATGAGTTTCTCAACTGGTCTTCCCTTGATGAAGTGTTCCTGAACAATGAGCTTGGCATCATCAGGTGTGAGCTTTTCATAAAAAATATCATCAGGATAAACGATACCTATTGGGCCTTCAGCACAGAAACCATTGCATCCTGTAAGGACTATGTCTATTTCATCAGAGAGGCGGTTAGCTGCGAGTTCTTTTTCAAAGGCTTCTTTTACCTTCAGGCTGCCTCCTGCGATACAGCCTGTCCCTCCACAGAGCATCAAGGTAATCCTTGGTCTCTTTTCCATCTCCCAGCCTCCTTACTATTCAAACTGTTTAATATGCTGTTTCACTTCCAACAACAAGGGCGTATTCCTCTACAGGCTTGCCACCCTGAATATGTTCCTTGAATATCCTCTTAATCTTGTCTTTGTTGAGAAAGATATATTTCACCGGTGCCTGTCCTGCAATTTCCACAGTTGCCATTGGCTCTTTTGCACATAATCCAGCGCAGCCAGAGCTTGTCACCATTACATCTGTAACATTTGCGTTGTTTATCTCTTCAAGAAGGGCATCCATCACATCCCTTGCTCCTGCAGCAAGACCGCATGTTCCCATATGCACTGTTACCTTTGCCCTGAATTTGCCTTCCCTGAGGGAGAAGGCTGCCCTTTGCTGTTCCTTTATTTTTTTAAGGTCCTCAACTGTGAGTTTTGGCATCTTTCCTCCTCAGTTTTTATTGTAATGAGTTAATATCTCGTCTACTTTTGTCTGTGAAACTGCTCCAAAGGTCTCCTTATCAACAACCACCACAGGTGCCAGACCGCAAGCACCAAGACATCTTACACTTTCAAGAGAGAAGGTCCTATCCTGCGTAACCTCTCCAACCTCTATCTTTAATTTTTCTTTAAACTTCTTCAGTATCTCCTCAGCACCCTTTACATAACAGGCTGTTCCGAGGCAGACCCTGATATTGTGTTTGCCCTTGGGCTTCATAGAAAAGAAGGAATAAAATGAGACTACACCATGAACCTCGCTTACAGGTATATTCAGACCCTTTGCAATATACCTCTGCACAACAGGTGGTAGATAACCTATAGCCTCTTGAGCCTCCTGCAATACTGGTATGAGGCTTCCTAATTTATTTTTGTATTTCTTTATTATGCCTTCAAGCTTTTGAGCAATGAATTCTATAGTCTCTTCCTGGGGTATCTCCTTTACCACTGCCTTTTTAGCATCAATTGCCCTGATGGTCACATCAAGGAGAAGGGCTGGCGAGAAGGGCTTTGGAAGATAATCAAGTATCTTGAGACTCAGGGTCTCTTTAAGGCTTTCCTGAGATGGATAACCCGTTATTACAACCACACCAATGTCAGGTTTTATATTTCTTATATGTCTTATAAACTCCACCCCATCCATCTCAGGCATCTTCAGGTCTGTAATTACAAGGTCTATTGAGTCTTTTTTAAGGATTTCAAGGGCATCCTTAGCCCTATCTGTTGTGATAACACTAAACCCTTCAGGAGCAAGGGTCCTCTCACAGCTTTTAAGCACAATCTGTTCATCGTCAACTACAAGGATATTGGCCTTCGGCATCTTATGCCCTCCTTAAACTACTACTTTAGACTATATAATAATGGCAAATTATAAAACTTTACCAACCTTTCGGGCAAGTAGAGGCGTATTGCAATACGCCCTACTGAGGCTATAGGCTTAAGGATTTTAGGCTTAAGGCTTAAGGCGATAGAGCGATAGTGCGACCGTGCGACCGAACTATAGTGCGACCGTGCGACCGAGCGATAGTGCGACAGTATTTAGTGCGACCGTGCGACCGTGCGACTGTCGCACTGTAGCACTGTCGCACTAAGTTGGCACGGTCGCACTGTAGCACTAAGTTGGCACGGTCGCACTGTAGCACTAAGTTGGCACGGTCGCACTGTAGCACTAAGTTGGCATGGTCGCTCTGTCGCACTATTTCTTCAGCCTATAGCCTTCAGCCTAAGGTCTCTATCCTCACTATCCATAGCATCCAGCCTTCTGAGAGATTTTCTGTAAGGGAGCACATAATATCATTTGCCCGTGTATTTATCTCCTTTACCACTCCTGTCATGGGTGCTGGAAGTTCATGAATCTGGCCACCACCTGTAAGAAGTCTGCAGAAGGGCTCACCACTTGCGATAGCCTTTATATCTTCTGGGAGCTCAAGATAAAGTAATTGCCCTGCAAGGAACCAGTATCTTACATCTATCCCGATTTCCCAGAAATCCTCTCTCAGGGGCCTTGCCCATGTTCCTTCTTTATAATAAATGGTCTTTTCATCAAGTTCTGTGGATGGAACCACACCGTATCTGAACTGATCAATATAGGCCTTTCTAAGAATCCAGCCCTTTCTATCAAAAACTTTTTTAGCGGTATTAACAATAAATTCTGGTGTAAAGGGCTTTTCAATATATTCAAGTGCACCGAGTCTTACAGACTCCTTTGCATCATCCAGGGATGGGTATCCTGTAATTACAACCACATCACTTTCTGGTTGAATAATCTTTGTCTCTTTAAGGACCCTCAGCCCGTATATATCAGGAAGCCTTATGTCAGTTATAACAAGACCGAACTCCTCCTTTGAGACCTTTTTTATTGCCTCTTCGCCAAGCCCTGCAACAGAGACCACATAACCTTCAGAGCCAAGTATCCTTTTACAGCTCTGGGCTATTACAGGGTCATCATCAACTATGAGAATACGCTCTTTTTTGAGCATATTTATTCAATAACAAAATTCATGCCAGTTCAAACATACAGCATTTTAAGTCAAAAGATGGTAATTTCGTTAGAAAAATGCTATTGGATATAGCTGTAAGGGTAATGAAGTGTAAATAATTTATTCACAGGTGTATTAAATTTTAGTACACATAAAGTTTCAAAACCCTGAAATAAAAATCTTCTAAGGTTTTAATTTGAAGTTGACAACCACAATAATTTATGTCTCATGAGATAAAAGAGTAGGCCTATTGCAGAGTCCTTTTATTTTATCTTTCCCTCTTTTTGTGGCATAATAATAACACTGGAGCGGCTGCACTGTCGCTCTGTAGCACTTGTGAAGGGAAAATGGTTTCATCAATAAAAAATAAGTTTTTGAAATTAAAGGCAGAGGGCAAGAGGGCCTTTATTCCATATATTATGGCTGGCTATCCCTCAGCAGAAGATACATTAAAATTTCTTGATATACTTGAAGAATCAGGCGCAGATATAGTAGAACTCGGTGTTCCCTTTACAGATCCTCTTGCAGATGGTCCTGTTATTCAGGCAGCCTCTCAGGAAGCCTTAAAAGAAGGCATGAGCTTAAGAAAGGTTCTTGCCCTTGTTGAGGCTATAAGAAAAAGATATTCAATTGTCCTTGTTTTGATGACCTATTATAATCCGGTCTTCAAATATGGAGAAGAGAATTTTGTGAAGGATGCAAGGAATGCTGGAGTTAATGGAGTGATAATCCCTGACCTCCCGCCTGATGAGGCAGATAGTTTAAGGACCCTTTCAAGAAGATTCGGTCTTGATACAATCTTCCTCGCAGCACCCACATCTACAGAGGAAAGGCTGAGATTAATTGCAAGGGCATCGACAGGTTTTATCTATTATGTATCCATAACAGGAATAACAGGTGCAAGACTCCTCCTTGATGGTTCTCAGAAGGCGGCAGTAGAGAGATTAAGGCTCCTTTCGGCCAAGCCAGTTGCTACAGGATTTGGTGTATCAACACCCGAGGAGGCAACCCTGGTTGCAGAGTTTTCTGATGGCGTAATAGTGGGAAGTGCAATTGTAAGGAGACTGAAGGGTGATAGCTCAGAACTTAAAAGATACTTAAAGGAGATGGCAGAAGCCATTCATCAATAAGGAATCAAGATGAAGATAAAGATACTTGGTGCATCAGGAGCAGAATTCCCGGGTTATAATCCACCTGCCTATCTTATAAATGGATTTATTCTTCTGGATGCCGGCACCCTCGGAGCCGTGCTTGAAGAAGATGAGCAGTGGGCAATTAGATATATAATCTTGAGTCATGCCCATCTTGACCATATAAGGGCAATCCCTTTTCTTGCAGATAACATAATAATCAAAAATAAAAAACATCATATTACCATTATGGCTATAAAGGATGTCCTCAGGCAGTTAAAGAACCATCTTCTGAATGGCAAAGTTTGGCCGGATTTTACAGTAATAGGCAGATACGGTCCTGTTTTGAGGCTCCAGGAGATAAAACCAGAAAAAGAGATAAGGATAAATTCACTCCTAATTCAGCCTGTGCTGGTAAATCATTCTGTACCTGCAGCTGGTTATATAATAAAAGAGCTGAAAGGGAAAAGTATTATATCAACCCTCATTTATTCAGGTGATACAGGCCCAACCGATAGATTATGGTCTTTAGCTCAGGGAGCTGATGCCCTGATAGTTGAGGTTTCATTCCCGAATAGATTGACCAGACTTGCTGAAGAAACAGGGCATCTCACACCACGATTGCTCAAGGGAGAGTTGAAAAAGATTCAGGCTTTACCAAAGAAGATCCTTATAACACATCCAAAGCCTCAGTATCTCGGGCTTATAAAAAAGGAATTGAAGACCCTGGGTATTAAAGGACTAAGATTATTAAAGGAAGGTGAGGAGATAGAAATCTGATGGCATGGTTTAAAAAATCAAGACAAACAACAAAGGCTAAAAAGGTAAGGATACCTGAAGGACTCTGGGTTAAATGTGAGAATTGCAAGGAGATTGTTTATAAAAAGGAAGTGGAAAAAAATCTTCAGGTCTGTCCAAAATGCAATTATCATTTCCGCATCAGTGCCATTGAAAGACTTGCTCTCCTTCTTGATTCAAATACCTTTGAGGAGATGGATGCCAATCTTTTTCCTGCAGACCCCCTTCAGTTCAATGATGGTAATAAATCCTATCCTGAAAAATTAAAGGAATATCAAGAAAAAACCAAACTTAAGGAGGCTGTTATAACAGGAGAGGGCCTTATAAAAGGGCATCCTGTGGTTGTAGCTGCCATGGACTTCTCTTTTTTTGGGGGTAGTATGGGTTCTGTTGTGGGAGAGAAGATTGCACGGGCTGCAGAGAGGGCTGTAGCGAATAAGGTGCCTTTTATAGCAATTACAGCCTCAGGTGGGGCGAGGATACAGGAAGGGATGTTCTCACTCATGCAGATGGCAAAGGTTTCCCAGGCCATTGCGAGATTAAAGGATGAAGATATTCTCTATATAACAATACTCTGTGATCCAACCTTCGGAGGTGTTACAGCAAGCCTTGCCATGCTCGGAGATATAATTATTGCTGAGCCAAAGAGCCTTATAGGATTTGCTGGACCAAGGGTTATAGAGCAGACTACAAAACAGCAATTACCAGAGGACTTCCAGAGGGCTGAATTTTTATTAACCCATGGTTTTGTCGATATGGTTGTGGAGAGAAAAGAGCTTAAAAAAACCGTAGCCCTTCTTATAGAGCTTTTTGTGGGAAATACAAACCGGTTAGATGGGTGAAGGGGTGACCCCGGACCCACTGCAGACAGAACAGC
>JBKBPW010000016.1:0-24773 GCA_046292975.1 Thermodesulfovibrionales bacterium | reverse complement strand
CCTCTTTGCCTTTAGCCTCCCCTTCCTTAATATCCTCTCATAGACACTATCAGCAAGACCCTGTAATTCCTCTGGCTCTGGTAAGATACTCCTCTGCCCAGCAAGCCTCCTCTCTATCATCTCTATGAGGATTGGCCACTTTTGCCTTGGCAAATCAACCTTGCCAAGATTAAGAACTGTCCTGTTTGTAGGACCTTTGGGGGTTCTAATGGATTCAACGATAGTGAGATAGCGGTATTTCTTTTTTCCATTAACCTTTTTATAAGTCTCTCGTATGAACATATAAAAATCATAACACATCTCAGGTGGGGATGTCAAGAGGTATGCTCACTTTTCTACACTACAGGGATTTTTATGGAAACCGAGAGTATGAAACCAATTGAAAATAAAGGATTCTTGTTTTAAAAATTGGCAAGTTCAGGGTAAGAGGGAGAAAAAACTGCGCAAGTTGGGCTAGCTAATTTAGTTGTAAACGGAGGTGAACAAGGAACTACAACGGCAGCTCTTTTGGCATCCCAACGGGATAAGACGTTCTGGGACAGAAAGGGTACGAATACTAACTTTGCACAAGGGAGCTTAAGTGCTCATGCTGGCTTTGGTGGAAACTTAGGAATTGCCAAATTGGGAGGAGATGCTAAAGGAGAGGTTGGAATACAAAGCCAAGATATACAAACAACTGATCTTATATTCCAGGGGAGATATGTACATATGCAAAGTCTAAGGCAACAGGCTGAAGAAAAGATTAAAAAGGGAGAGATGACAAGAGAGCAAGCTGTTAATTGGGTATCAAATGAGATTAATAATTATACACAAAGTTTTGATAAGTGGTTTGGTACAATAAGCCCCGATAATTATGGTTCTACAGCTCCAGCGGAGATGGTTAAACAAATGTTTAAAAAGCGCAAATAACCTGTATATGGACCCTACTTAAAATTTATTTCAGATGGTTTAAAGGCTACTACTTGTTTCTTCTATCTATGCCAGTAATACCACCAATAATCATCAGAACTACCACTATCAACCCATTCTCTCCATTCTTCATAAGAATCTGATCTCTTTCTCTCTATAACTTCTTTCAAATAAGGATATTTCTTAAACTTCCTTTTCTTATAAAGTATTGCTGGCAACCCTAACACAAAAAAGAACAGCATGAACGGTATCAGGCTGTCTATCAGGGGGATGTTGAGTAATCCTAACGCAAGAGAACCTATAACCCCTGCGATAATTATTAGTACATCTATAAAAATGTTATGTACTTTCAATACTTCGCTTTTTATTCCATATGCTCTTGCTACATTTCTCATATTTACGTCCGTCGTAACTAACGCTACATCTCCAATTTCTTTCTGTAGTTTTAGGGCTGTGCCTACAATCTTAAGATCAGCTTCACTTTCAAGCCCTTCCACTTTTTCATACTGTCCATGGTAGATTGTTGGTCTATATTCTTCTATTGCCCTGGATGCCTTTCTTGCAGCTTTTGCTTTTGCAGGGTTAGAACTGTTTTTAAGCCCGTCGAGTTCTCTAATTACTGCTATAGGAATAATTGCCCTGTTACCTAACTTACGAACAAGTTTAGGCTTTTCCATTAAAGCTGATGTGTCAAGGACATATTTTGTTGTTTCTAACATAAATGCCTCCTGTGTTATTTTAGTCTGCTAAATATATATTTATCTATCAACGCAGTTTGAAAAGTTTTTCGACATCAAACAAGCGAGTAGAAGTTATAACTGTCTTAATGTAGTTAGGACTAAATGCTATAATTATGGGATACACAATGGCAGCTAGTATAAGTAGTATAAAAATAATGGCAGCAATACCCAAACCAAGTGCGGTACCAATCATGGCCCAACGAGGTTGCCCCATAAAATAACCTATTGAGTAAATTACTCCGGTTATTATAAGAATTATTATAAGGAGGGCAGGTAAAAGATGATAAAGTCTTATCAAAGTGACAACTGTGTTAATATTTAGCTTCTTCCCTGTAGGTTGGCCTACTTCTTTCCCAGATGAGGCAAGTTGCCTTTTTAGGCTTTCTATCTCGCTCTCTAAAGCTTTAATCTTTTGTTCATAGTGTGTTTTTTCAGATTCTTGTAATGCCATTTTATTACCTCCGTAATATATATTACTTACCCCAAAAACCTTTTTCAACCCCAGGTTACTAATATCATTACTATCCCAGCTTTTTGATTGCTGAATATTTGCTTTCAGGCTCAAAAAGAGTAAATTGCTTTTTTGCTTTTGAATTTTTGTAGATTTTATCTTTCTCGGTATTTTCTAACCTTTTCAATGCAATCTCTACGTACTCGGGATTAATGTCAATTCCTATGAATTTTCTTCCTAATTTTTTTGCAGCGACGGCAGTTGTTCCGCTTCCAACAAAAGGGTCTAAAACAATTGCAGACTCTGAAAAAGTGGTTAGTTTAATTATATATTCACATATTGCTAATGGCTTTACAGTCCTATGTATATTAAACTCTCCCTTTTCTTCTTTGGTTGGTTTAGGCAAAAGGAAGCATTTGTCTAGAACTTCAGTTATCTCCTGAGTGGTTACCACATTAGAAGGGAACATCCCTTCCCCAATTTTAACATTTGTATTTATAAGTCCTACATTATACTTCAACATATTTTCCAAAAATGTTTTTTCACATGGCTTTTGAGCCACCATGATTGGTTCAAAGCAGGATTTTATTTGCGGTGTTTTCCATCCGGCTAACTTTTCCTTTATTTCCTCTTTAGATTTCTTGTCCCAATCCAATCTATCGATAAAATGGTTAAGTGACATCGCCTTAGGCTGATTCTGTGTATAAAGCCAAATAAAACAATCCCTTATTGAGAAGCCAGCGTCATCAACCGCAGAAACCATTCTGTGGTAGAGGCGAGGGCTTGAAAATGAAAAGAAAAACCCACCGGGCTTCAATACTCTGTATAATTCTTTTGATACCTTTAGATACCAATCGTAAAAATTCTTTCCCTGCTGCTTATCAAATTTCATTCCCGGGGGCAGAGACTTTACAACATTGCAGTAATCTGTTATTGTAGATACTATTTTATGGTTCCAGTTATTATCCATTTTGTCTAAGAAGTAAGGAGGATCTGTTAACACAAGGTCTATTGAATTGTCTTTAATTTGAGGCAATACTTTCAAAGCATCCCCAAAAATAATTTTATTTATCATTGTTTTGTTCATTAGGGTCTCTCCCATTAAATTCTTCATATAGAATCTTGTATACTTTCCATCTAATTTTTTCATCTGACCTTTTTATTACATCGGGATTGGCTAACTTTATTACCCTGCCCCTCTCATCATAAACCCAATTGTTTCTATCTGCCCGATTACACTTTTCACACTGAGGGATAATGTTTCCTGCGACAAGAGGCCGATTTGGATCTTTATGGGCCTTTTGTAGCCTTGTAATAGTATTCGGCCAGTGGAGATGTGGCTCACCTTCTTTTGAGCCACAGGTGGCACATCTATAACCATATTGTCTTTTTAAATTTTCCCACTCACTGGTGTCCTCTATTCTATGCCCCTTAAAGGCTGGGTACGGCTTTTCTAATGTTATAAGTTGATATTCACCATATTTAAGAGTTGCATGTCTGTTGCCACGAGTACCTGATACGATAAACCAGCCCTTCTGTGCACCAAGGTGTCTTGCTTGCTGAACATCAACTACATCTGGATAGTATTGACGGATAAATTGAGTCAACTCTTCTTTTGAAACGCTTTTTGTCGTCGGATAATTTTTTGCCAAATAGACTAATACAAGAGCATCTTTAGTGTAATTCCCTTTATAATCGGTTAATTTTGGAAGTTTAACTCCATACTGTTTTAAATATTTATCGTGATACTTACAAATCATTTCATAAATTTCCTTGATTTCGTTATCAGATAATCGTTTCATAATTTATTTCTCCTTTAGTCGACCAATGGCGTATAACGGTAAGGGAAAGCTAGAAGCATAATCACTTTTTAATTTATACCTCCTCTTTTGATGGTTTAGTTTAGTTGAAATATATATTACTTACTCTAAAAACCTTTTTCAACCCCAGGTGGCAGGTTAAATATCCTTAGGTCGTTACAAGGCGTTGACATTATAGTCTACATCACAGTAATATGAGCTATGCCACAGGCAGAGGAAAAGAAAGAGGATTACATATACAGGGCAGACCCTTTTACATTTGTATTCCGTGAGCTTGACCTTATACACGGTGAGATTAGAGAAATCAAGGCAGAGCTTGGGCTTATTAATAAAAGCCTTGATTCAATGAATGAGAGTGTCAATAAACGCATAGATAGGCTATATCTTATTGTGATATTAAATCTTATGGGGATTGTAGCCTTCCTGATAAAGACTTTTTTCTTTTAGTCTCCTACCACTTCTTCTGTTGGGGTTTAATTCCCCGATAAAGACTCTCAATTAACGCTTCTCTGGTAAAATATCTGGGCACATCAGACATAGTTGACAAAATTTTACTTGCCGGGGTTGATTTTTGTCAATTTACAATGCCTTTAAATAATCCTTAATAATCTCAGTGTTTTTGAGGTGGCAAGAGACTTTTAGTAGAAAGCTCTCTTATATTAGGCACTTATCATTTAACCCAGCCACTTCCTCTTTTGATTTTGGGTCTTAGAGGTGCCCGTAGATAAGACATAGAGGTGGTAGAATAGTTTATCTGCCAATATCTCGGGGATCAGTGCCACATGGTGGCTTGAAGCTTTTGCGTAATGATTCCTCAATTCTTAATCGTTTTTCTCCATTCTGTTCAATAAATATAGCAAAGGCTAATAAGCCATCTCTTTGGTGCTGTTCCCAACATTCCTTTCTGTTATGATATTTTAGTCTTTTTTTTCATACCTTGTCCCCCTTGAGAAATATTCCATCCGCTTTCTCCTACGTCAAGTACTTCAAACTTACCATCTGGGTGTAAACAGAGAACTACATATACACCTGCATCATCGGGGATTTCGTCTATGTCTTGATAAGGCCCTTTAAACTCTAGCCCGCCTATTTGCATATTTACTTGCCCAACTTAAAATAGGCTTAATCCTTTTAATAATTCAAAAACCTCTGGGGGTAAGGTTCTTCTAAAAGAACTTTCAAGTAATGAAACTCTGTGTTCTGACAGAACAGCTTTGTCATGAGCTTTTTTTAAAGCTAGAGGATACCCTGGTATAGGATATGTAGTTGCTGTTGCCTGCTGTGCGACTCCGGAAAGAAGTACAAGGATATTATCCAGATTGTCCGGATTAGTTCCATCCGGAAGTAAATAATCTGGAATATCTACAGCAAATATATTTCTACTCCCCGGCATAGGATCAAAACGAACAAATGCGTATCGGCCAAATCTTATTCCTTCACCTCCGAAATATCGTTCTAATCTCCATCCTAATTCTTCAAACATTTCTTTTTCAATCCACACAAGAAAGGGACCCTTTGTGGCAAAAACTTTATGTTTGTCCATCCAGGAGTAGATAACGGGGTCCCGCAGTAAGGCTGATTGTTTAGTGATACCAAAAATAGGGGTATCTAGATTCCGGAATATGTTGGCTAAACTTCTTGCTTGCTTTTCACCAAGACTTGCAAATCTTAAAGTACCATCTCTTAAAAGGATAGGTTGTATTCCTAATTTGTCTTTTGCAAAACTTTGGAGTTCTTCCCCTATTTTAACTAGTCTTGACCATTCTAATAAATCCCTTATAAAATTAGAAAAAGCTGATGCAGATTTAAAGCATGAATCCGGCATAACATCATCTTGATAGATAGTTCCCCATCCCATCTGTTTGACAAATTCTCTAATCATGGTGTCCTTTTCTTCTAATCTGTCTAATTGTTCGCAGATAACTTGTTTACGGTCCTCATCTGGTAAGCTTGGGCTTGCCCAAAAGGCATAAAGTGAAGGAGGGTCTTCATCTATCGAACTTGCTGACTGGTACACAGCTATCCCAATATTTCTAAAAACTCCATTGAATAAAGTCTGTCCTGCATCAACTGCTACAGCGGCACAGATACGCGACAAACTTTTTCTATTTAGTGGGAAGACTTTGGGAGGGTCTAAAGTATCTACGGCTTTTTTAATATTTTCTGTAGCATTCTTAATTGCTTCGGTAGTTTTGTTAATGAACGTGTCTAACATTTCTTTTCTCTTTTTATGTTAAATTTTACAACTTATCTTGTAGATTTGTCTATATCTGCCTAAAGGCTTGAAAAAGGCATTCTTCAAGAAGTAATATATACACAGGTCAGGAGGAAAATAGTGCCAGCAAGAATAAGGTATGGTGAAAGAATAGGAACAGTGGTAGGGATGGGTAAAGAATGGAGTCAGCTTAAAGTTGTAGTTGCTTTTAGTGAAAGAGGGAAAAGTCCTTTTTCAGGAGAGTTCATCGTAGTAGAAGAAACAGAGGGTGATAGAAGGCGACTTGTTTGTCTTGTTGAAGAGCCAGCTTATGGTGATTATTCTACAACTGAAAGTGCAAGAGAGAAGCATCTGGTTGATCAATACATAAGAGACATTTCAGGTGTAGGGGGTGAACTATCAGAAGAAGAAAAGAGGGCCCTTCTTTTCCGTGTGTATTTTGTAAGAGCACTAGGGGAATTGAAAAGAATTGATAATGAAGATAAGATAGTTACTACTTATAGATTCCTTCCCGAGTTAACTGCTAAATGTAGATATCCAACCGAAGAAGAATATAATACTATATTAAGTGCTGGGATAGAAGACCCTAGAGAGGTTATTGAAATTGGAAGTCTTGCAATTGGCGATGAGGTTGTAGATACATTAAAGGTTAGGTTTGATAAAAAGAAGTTTTTAACCATAAAGAGAAACAGTGCTGGTGAAATAGAGGAGGTTATAGGAAGAAGAACTGCAATTCTTGCACGGACAGGCTTTGGAAAAAGCAATTTAAGTAAGGTAATTTTATACCATCTTGGGGGGTTAAATATACCTGTCCTGATTTCTGATCTTAACGGTGAGTATGCCTTTTCATCATCTCAGGGTAAAGGGTTAGCAGATATACCAGGTATAAGGGAAAGACTTGTTGTTTTTACTAATCGAAAACTAACAGGGTACGACGAAGTCTTTATAAGACCCTTGAAAATAGATTTTTCAAAATTGTCTCCATGGGAAGTCTCTTATCTTATAGATTCAACTCAGGAGCTTGCAGGTGTAAAGCAGTTTCCTAATATCAGAAGAGATGAGTGGCAAGCCTTTGTTAAAACGAGATACGAGACAGCAACAGATAGATATGAAGCTGATAGAAGGGTGGACGAGTTCATAGAAAGCAAAGGACAGGAGATTAGAAGCCCCGGTAGTCGTCCAGCGGTCTCATGGAGATTAAAAATACTTCTTAGAGAACTTCATGAAAAAGATGCTCCTGATATTTCTCAGGAAGTTCTATATCACTTAGCTAATAACTTGATAGTTATAATGGATTTAAGTCTAGTTAGAATAGAAATAGCACAGAATGTTCTTGGGGCTGTTTTAAATAGACTATTTGACTACAACAAAGAGAATTTTACTGGGAATAGAAAGGCCCTGATTCCATTTATTACTGTTTTGGAAGAAGCTCAAAATGTCTTAAGTGAAAAAGCAGCAGGTAATGAGGGTTCTATCTTTACCAGGTATGCAAAGGAAGGCAGGAAGTATGGATTGAGTCTTGTGTATATTACACAGCAACCAGGTTCTATTGATAATACAATTCTAAGTCAGACAGATAATTACTTTGTAATGCATATGTTGAACGATGAAGATATAAAGGCATTAATAAAAGCAAACGGCCATTATGGTGGTATTATATCTCGCTTCCTGCAGAATGAGGCATTGCAAGGTAATGCTTACATTTACAGTGCGCCTTATCAGCCTTATGTATTTCCTGTAAAGGTCGATTATTTTGATGAGATAGTTGAATCAAGGTCTAAAAACGCTTTTGGGGAAAACTTCTACGCAAGCATCAAAGAAAAACTTGAAGATGAATTTAGAAAAGGGAAAGTAAAGATAGGGAGGTTACAATATCTACTAGCAGAAATATTAGGACCTAATCATCCAATGATAGAGATAGATGATAAAGGTGAAGAGCGCATTAATTTCCCGTTTACACTTTTATTAATAGAGGAGCTCTTACCAGTTGTAGGCTTAAAAGGAAGTGTTGAAAAGACAGAAAATGGATATGTGTGGAGGGGAAATGCTTAAGTTAGCTGTTAAACAACAAAGTTTTATCGAGTCATCTCAGATAATGGATTGCTTTGCTGAAAAAATAGCCTCTATAAAACATGAGCTTAAGGAAAACTATCTAAAAGACAGTAGTCCTTGGGTGGTGACATATAGTGGTGGTAAGGACAGTACAATGACTTTACAACTGGTTCTTGAGACAATAGCTCAAAATCCCAAAAAAGAAGTACACGTCCTTTATGCTGACACAAGAGTGGAACCTCCTCCAGTAGTAGACCATGCCAGAAGACTGCTTGAAAAGATAGGCGAATGGGCAAAGAAGTACAATTTGCCAGTTGTACTCAATACACTTTATCCTGAACTAAAAGATAGCTTCTTTGTTTTACTGCTCGGCAAAGGGTATTTACCTCCTACTAGGTGGTTTAGATGGTGTACTGAGCGTTTGAAAGTCAGGCCAATTAAGAAATACATTAAGGGGATAATTGAAACGTATGGGAGGTGTGTAGTTTTATTAGGATTACGAGCAAAAGAAAGCGTAAATAGAGACAAAAGACTTAAAAGCAGAGGTTATTCTAAGTGGATGCCTTTTGAAGGACTTAAAGGAGCAACAATATATGCACCTATTCTAGAACTATCAACTGAGGATGTATGGAAATACTTGCTCCAAAACCAGCCCCCATGGGGGGCTGACAACTATCTTCTTAGGGCTCTTTATACTGCTGGCAATACCAGTTGTTCTCTTTTCTGCGGGGGAATAAGGTTTGGCTGTTGGGTCTGTACAGTTGTAAAAAGAGATAAATGCACAAATGGCCTTTCTAACCTGCCGGAATGGGAATGGCTAGCTATGTTGATGGAATACAGGGATAAACTTATTGAGATAAGGAATAACCCTGCTAATAGGGTTTTAAAGAGAGTTAACGGAAAAAGTTATTTAGGCCCTCTAAAATTAGAGGTGCGCAAAAAATTATATAACGAATTGAAAGAATTAGAAAAAATAATGGGTTACAGAATTCTTTCACCAGCAGAAAACTGTCTCATATTGGAGTATTTGCAAAAGCAGACAAGTTAAACACTGAATTTACTTGTCTCAATTCTCTTTATCATACCCAAAAAGTGACTGGGAACCTTTAAATACAGTAGAGGTAGAAGAAAAACAAAAAAGCGGAAAGTTTTTTATTATAGTTTATCCTTTTCTGTCAATTTCTCGCATTTTAGCTTAGTTATAGGATGCCTTTCTTTGATAGAAGAGGTAATTAACAGTTGTAAATAATATCAAAAGCAAAACACAATATACAATCTAATAGTTTCTTGCCCTCCTTTGGAGGGCTTACTTTTTTGTGGAGGAGGTCAAAATGAAGGGGAAACACAGCATAGGCATCCCCAGATTGGGGGTCTTGGGGGACAAGGAATTGTAGTGAAGAAAAAATAAAAATCTTATAATATCAATAAGTTATAATTCCAAAATGCGCAACTTCGGTCAGTTATCCTGTACTGAAGACCGGCAACTGAAAACGAAAAATGGATATGCGCAGGCTAAAGCTTCCGGCTAAGGAACTGCTTGAGCTTGCATACTAATTCACTAATTTAATAATAAACCTTCTCGAGAAAAAGGCCCTTTGCTGGTGCAGTGACCCCGGCAAGGCGCCTGTCTCCTCTGCTAAATATATCTTTAATTGAAGATATTCCTCTTTTACCCTTTCCGATTTCCACAAGGGTACCTACTATATTCCTTACCATGTATCTGAGAAAGGCATCTCCTTTAATTCTAAATCTGATAAAAGTGCCTTCGATATCTATTCCCATGAAAGGAATAATTGAATACTCATCTATGGAAAATTCAAAGATTGACCTTGTTGTTGTCCTTGCTCCACAACCCTTTGCCCTGAACCCTGCAAAGTCATGCCTGCCTATTATATACTGTGAGGCCTCTTTCATCGCATCTATGTCAAGTCTTCCTTTTATAGTCCAGCAGAAATCAGCGACAAATACTGATGGCCTCTGATCAAGGCTTACAAAGTATATATAGCTTTTTGCCTTTGCAGAGAACCGTGGATGGAAGGTCTCTTCTGCCTCTTCAACATTTATTATTCGTATATCCTCGGGCAGGAGACTGTTCAGTGCCCTTTTAAATACCTGAGGTGAATGTTTACTTTCTGTCCTGAAGGCTGCTACCTGACCCATTGCATGAACACCTGCATCTGTCCTTCCAGCAGAAATCACCTTTATCTTTTCTCCTGTTATCCTTGAGATTAGCTCCTCAAGTATTGACTGGATGGTTACCCTTCCCTTTTGCCTTTGCCAGCCATGATAATTGCTGCCTCTGTATTCAAGAACGAGTTTAATGTTCCGCATAGGTAGTAAAAAAATTATCCTTCCTTGATAGCTGACTGAACAACAGATATAAGGGTTTCTGGGGTAAAGGGTTTCTCAAGATATTTAGTGGCACCAGACTTCGCAGATCTTTCAGCTATCTCAGGAGTGGAAAAACCGGTAATCACTACTACCTTTGAAGCAGGTGAATTTTTTTTAATCCACTGCAGTACCTCCAGTCCGTCCATTTTTGGCATCTTCAGGTCTGTGATTATGATATCATAGGGCTGTTTTTTAATCAGCTCAATTGCCTCATATCCATCAGCAGCAAGCTCCACAAGAAATCCCTCTGGTTCAAGTATCCTCTTACAGGAGACACGAACGATGTTTTCATCATCAATTACAAGGATGCGTGTTTTCTCATTCATCTTTGAGTCTTTTTAACTCTTCCTTAAGATATTCCTTTATAAATTTTAATACAGGAGGGGCATTTACTGGTATATCTTCAAGTTTGGCCCTTAATTCCTCTGTATCAAAAATAAAAGATTCCTCCTCACCTGTTAGCTTAACACTTTTATATGAAAATCTGAAATGACATTCAGGGCATAAAAGGATTGCAGCCACAATTGTTGAGGCCATATCTCCCAGGGGTTTTCTATCTATGTGATCCCTTCTGAATGTTGCCTTTATCGAGGTCCCCTTAAAAGGAATTGAAGTTATGGTAAATTTACCTTCGGTTTCGAGTGCTGCCTGCTTGAGCAAAGGGATCCCGAGGCCTGTCTTTTTTGATTTTGTGGTGTAAAAAGGGTCTTCTACCTTTTTCAAAATTTCTTCATTCATTCCTCTACCATCATCTTTTATTTCGATAAAAAGTATATTATCCCTTTTATTGTCAACTATGGTTATCTCTATATTCTTTGCTGAGGCATCTATTGAATTCTGGATAATATCAAGTATATGAAGAGAGAGGTCTTCCATCAGAAATTGTACCCCCAAAGATCGTCAGATTTTCTGGAGACCCCTATTATCATCCTGCCTTCCTGTCCCGTGAGGGCAAGCCTTAATTCCTCAAGTTCTGGCCTTTCAATTAAAAATTCTGTAAAGGCCCTGCCTACATCCTTGAGATGATGACTATCAGAGGACTGTATAAGGGGGAGGCCAAGATCTGAAAATCTCTTTTTTGCCTCTTCCATGCTCATATGACAGGATATTTCAAGGGCATCAGGTTGTATATCGGGTGGTATAAAACCGAGCTGTGATATTATGCTGAATACCTCCTTGTCTATGTGGGAGGCTATGGCAAGACCGTTAAACTTATGGATTAAATTAACAACCTCTCTTGTGCTGAGGTCTGTTGCACCTATCAAGGGCCTTTTTGAAAAGGAAAGTATCTCTTCATTTTCATTAACAATAAGCTGATAGCCGAGTTTCCCATCAAACTCAGGGCCCTGAAGGGCACTGTATATGACCTCCTGAAGTGGTTTAATTTCTTCATAGCTGTCAAATAGGGCAAGTATATGGACTTCTTCAGAAGTGGTTATCTCCATTCCTGCAAGGACAGTTATGCCTTCGGATATGCTGTAAAAGGCAGGGATATTCTCTGCTGAATTGTGGTCAGTTATTGCAATTATCTGAAGGCCTGAGTCTCTGGCCTTTTTAATAATCTTTGGTGGCGTCATGTCAAGTTCTGCACAGGCGGACAAGCAGGTATGTATATGAAGATCTGACCTGAAGATATTCATTATTCTGTAAGAAGCTTATAGAGTCTTCCTGCTACCTCAAAGGTGGAGAGGTTTGTTTTAAAGATTGCCACGCCTTCTGAAGAGGCCTTTTTAATGGTCTCATCATCAGGTTTTCTGTTGTTGGTAATAATAATCGCAGGTATATTTTTCAGGGTGGCAACTGCCACAATATTCACATGAACCTGAAGGGTTATCCATATCTCCCCAGGCTTTGCATTTGCCATTACATCAGAAAGGAGGTCACTCACATAGGCATTCTTCACATCCCTGTCCTGATATGCTTCAGTAAGAGGTTCAAGATTCAAAAAACTAATAATCTTACTGAGATTCATAGCGCCTCCATTCTTTTGGAATATATATTATCAATTCAACTGTTGTGCCTTCTCCAACTACTGAGTCAATGTTGAAGACATCTGCATTTTTCTTCATGTTAGGGAGTCCCATCCCCGCACCCCATCCCATCTCCTTAACCCACTCAGGAGCAGTGGAATATCCTTCCTGCATGGCAAGTTCTATATCAGGAATACCTGGTCCCATATCAGTTACCACAATTCTTATCCTTTCAGGTGTAACAGAATAAAGCATTGTACCTGCAATCGCATGGATAATCACATTCATCTCTGCCTCAAAGGCAGAGATGGTAGCCCTCTGGATAATATCCTCTGGAAGATGGAGCCTCTCAAGGATGGCCTTCAATTCGCATGATGCAGCCCCGCCCCTTGAGAAATCTCCACCTATCAGGGAAAAACTACCTTCTAATGTTTCACTTAACTTCATACCTCCACTTCCTTAACAGGTAATCTGATGAAGAAACTTGCGCCCTTCCCAGGGCTACTTTTGACAAAAATAGAGCCTCCGTGCCTTTTTACTATCCCGTAGCTGACAGAAAGCCCGAGTCCTGTACCTTTGCCTGGTGGCTTTGTTGTGAAGAAAGGTTCAAAGATCTTTGAGAGATATTCCTCAGGGATGCCAGGTCCTGTATCAGTAAATTCAAGCTCTATCTGCTCTTTTGAAGGATCTTCACCATCCCTTATAAGCCTTGACGAAATAGTAATGGTACCCCTTTCATTCATCGCATCAGCAGCATTAATAAGTAGATTTAAAAAGACCTGTTCCATCTGGTGAGCATCAACAGTTATCCGCGGGAGTTTCTGTTCCAAATTTATTTTGAATTCTATGTTATGAAATTTTGCCTGATTTTTCACCATGGCAACTGTCCGCTCAATAAGGGAATTTATATCGGTCAAGGTCTTTTCATAACCTGTTTTCCTTGAAAAGCCAAGAAGACCTTTTATGATTCTACTACATCTTTCTGCCTGCTCAATAATAACCTGCAGGTCCTCCCTGTTTTCTTTGTCTGTATCAGGCAGCCTTTTCATGATAAGATGGGCAAAGGTAATTATACCTGTAAGGGGGCTGTTCAGTTCATGAGCAAAACCTGCTGCCATCCTGCCAAGGGAGGCAAGTTTTTCAGCATTCATTAATTGTTCCTGTGCCTTTTTAATCTCAAGGGTCTTCTTCTCAACCTTTTCCTCGAGACATTTCGTCCACTGTTCAAGTTTGTGCCTTGAATCCTTCAATTCCTGAGCCATGGCATTAAAGGTTTCTGCTAAAAGACCCATCTCATCCTTTGTTTTTATCTCTATCCTGTAGTCAAGATTTCCTTTCCCGATATTTTTCATCCCCTCTTCAAGAAGAGAAAGCGGCTTTGTAACAAAATTCCAGAATATAAAGCAGAAAACTACAGAAATAAGGGCAATAAAGGATGCACCGTATATGATAGTATTGAGCCTGTTTTTCTTGATCAGGGAATCAACAGAGGCAGTGCTGAAGCTCGTCTCTATAAAGCCTATAATAGGCATTGTCTTACTATGTCTGTGACAGGAGGCAGTATAGCAGGCCGGTTCATTCATTATAGGTTTTATAAAATTTATCACCCTCTCTCCTGATGGAAGCCTCCCTATCCTCCAGCACCTCCTCTCCTTTCCTTTTAACCTGAAATCGTCCTTACCATGACAGATGGTGCAATCTCCTTCTATATTCTTATCTATTCTCCTGCCAATTTCTTCTGGTGAAGAGGAATAAAATATCCTGCCTGATGTATCAAATATCCTTATCACCCTGACACCCTCTGCATCCTTAACAGAATTGATGGTCTGTTCAATCACCTCTCGCTGGGAGCTGAGCATGCCATAATGAAGTCCTCTTCTTATAAGTTCAGAGGATATCTCCACCTGGGTCACGAGGTTTTTCAGCATAAGGTCTTCCTGATATCTGAGATAAAGATAAGCAGAAAGTAGCCCACCGAGGGTCATTAAAAGACCTATGGTAAATATCAGTTTGTTTGTAAGGGATGTTAGGGACTTCTTTATCATTATTTAATGCTAACCTATTCACATAGTTCAGGGCAACCCTACTGTCCGGGTCACTAAAATCGGTGAATCGGTGAATCGGTTTATTGGTGAATAGGTGAATTAGTGAAGAGGCCTATTCACCCATTCACCTAAAAACCTACTGCTCAGCTGCTGTAATAACAGCCGAAGAAATAAGTACCCCTGATTTCTGTTATGTGCTATACTATACAGTTTATGAATTTTTTAAAGAGACACACGCCTTTGTCTATCGGCCACTACCATGTGGCTATATTACTTCTTTGTTTTGTATCTTCTTTCACGATTATCTTTTCTACCATGGTAATAGCTGCAGAGACCGGCAAACCCTCTGAGCCAGCTATTACTTCTCCATCAACCGTTACTTCACCTATTGTTATATCCATAGAGATCAAGGGTGTAAAACGCATTACAGAGGCAGCTGTGAGGGCAAAGATCACCCAGAAAGTGAATGAACCAGTATCTTCTGACAGGATAAGCAATGATATAAAGGAAATCTACAGGATGGGTTATTTTGAGAATGCGAAGGTAGAGATGGAGCCTGTTTCAGGTGGCGTTAAGTTGATCTATGTCCTCAAGGAAAAGCCAACCATCCAGAGAGTTAATTTTGAAGGTAATGAGGAATTTGATGACCAGAAACTCAGGGAGACCATATCAATAACCCCTGGCTCTATAGCTGATGCCTCACTTATTCAGGATAATGCCTCAAAAATAAAGGCCCTTTATGAGGAGCACGGATATTATCTTGCCAATATAATACCTGTTTTAAGAAGATTGAGAGAGGATACTGTAAACCTTACATATATGATTGAAGAAGGGCCAGTGGTTAAGATAAAGAAGATTCTCATTGAAGGTGCAGAAAAGATACCTGCAAAAAAAGTTAAAAAGGTTATGAAGACAAAGGAACGCGGATTTTTTTCTTTTCTTACTAAGTCCGGATATTACAAAAAGGATGAGATAAAGAATGATATAGAGCGTATCAAAGACCTTTATCTTAACAATGGCTATATAAGGGTTGCTGTCTCAAACCCCGAGCTGAGGCTTTCCGAAGATAAAAAGAAGATAGAGATAAAGTTAGTAATTCAGGAGGGTGAACAATACAGGATAGATACTGTAGAGATTGACGGGAATAAAAACTTCCCCCAGGAAGATCTTTTAAAACTTCTTACCATTAAAAAGGGAGATGTCTTTAGTAGGGAATTTTTAAGAAAGGATATTTCAAATGTAGTGAATTTTTATTCAGAAAGAGGATATGCCCTTGCCAGTATTATACCTGATATAATCCCTGATGAGCAGACAAAGACTGTTAAATTGCTACTTCATGTCCAGGAAGGAGATCTCTTCAGGATAGGAAGGATAGAGATATCCGGTAATACAAAGACATGGGATAAGGTCATAAGAAGAGAGATGAGGCTTGATGAAGGAGATATTTTCAACAGCAGGCTTCTCAGAAGAAGCTATGAGAAAATAAATAATCTTCAGTTCTTTGATACTGTTGAACTCAATCCGAAGCCCAATCAAGATACAAAGACAGTGGATATAGATATAAAGGTTAAGGAAAGACCAACAGGTATGCTCAGTGTTGGTGGTGGTTATAGCTCTATAGATAAATGGGTTGCCATGGTGGATTTAACGCAAGGCAACCTTGGAGGAAGAGGCCAGCATGTAAAATTAAGGGGAGAATTCGGTGGCAGAAGGACACTATATGAACTTTCCTATAGAGACCCGTGGTTTCTTGATAAACCCCTTTCTTTAGGTCTGAGCATCTATAAATCTTCAAGAAAATATCCACTATATGATAGACGGGCAACAGGATTTGAGGTATCCCTTGGAAAGAATTTCTCAGAATACTGGGGAGGAAGTATTACTTATAATTTAGAAAGTGTGAAAATAGAAAATGTGGATGATAGTGCCTCTCAGTTTATTAAAGACCAGGCAGGCACAAGGGTAACAAGCAGCATCAGCCCCACAATAGCAAGGGATTCAAGAGACAATTTTTTAGACCCCTCAAGGGGCTCAAGAAATGCCCTTTACCTAACAGTGGCAGGTCTTGGAGGCACAAATGGTTTTGTGAGGTCTGTATTTGATTCGGCATGGTTTTTCCCCTGGGGAAGCACTACATTCTCATTAAGGGGCAGGCTCGGTTATGCATCAGGTGCCTTCGGAAGAAAGCTTCCAATCTATGAAAGATTCTATGTTGGAGGCATATATACCGTAAGGGGACTTGGTTTTGGACAGGCAGGACCTGTTGATGAGAATAATGAACCTATCGGAGGAACAAAAGAATTAATATTTAACTTTGAATATATCTTTCCACTTGTTGAAGAGGCAAGACTTAAAGGAGTATTATTCTTTGATGCAGGCCGTGCCTTTGAACAGTCAGAACCAATGAATAGTCTTCGCAGGACAGCAGGTTTCGGTATAAGATGGATATCTCCAATAGGGCCTATAAGGCTTGAGTATGGAAGAAATCTTGATCCAAAGCCTTATGAAAGTAACGGAAGGATAGAATTTACCTTTGGAACATTCTTTTAATGGTGAAGATTTGAAGATTCTTGAGAACTCTGACAGTCCTATGAACTCTCAAAGTCTTTACAAAGCAACTATTTTTAATTTATTCTGTAACAAGAATTGGCGGCGAAAGCAACAACAGTTTGAACAGTTTGTTTCACCGCCTGATGAGGAATCAATAGAGGCATCGCCTCATAATGCGTAATGGGTCAGAGTAGTGAGTTAGTATGCAAGTGAGTTAGTGATTTAGTCCTTAATTTGCTAATTCACTTGAGTCTAAATCACTAAATTGGCAGGCATTACAAACTAAAGGAGGAGAAAAAATGTTTACAGGTTTAAACAGGTGGCTAAGTAACAGCTGGCTGAGGGGATTAAAGTTTGCTTCAATTATCTTTCTGGTAGCAGGGTTATTCCTTATCAATCAGGCTATAACAGAGGCTGCTGAGGTAAAGATAGGTTATGTGGATCTTGGCAAGGCCCTTAATGACTCAAAGCGTGGCAAAGAGGCAAAGGCAGAACTTGAGGCCTTTGTGAAACAAAAACAAAGTCAGATTAATGAGCTTGAAAAAAAGATCAATACCCAAAGAACAGAGTTTGAAAAACAGGCCCCTGCCCTTACAGAAGAGGCGAAGCAGGAGAGACAGGCCCAGATAGAAAAATTAATTCAGGATTATCAAAAACTTGTCCAGGATGCCCAGGCAGAGGTGGAAAAAAAGAGGAGAGACCTTACCACAGGTATATTAAAGGAGTTAAAGGATATAATAGATGAGATTGGCAAAAAAGAAGGATATACCATAATTCTGGAATCTTCTGAAGGTCTTATACTGTATTCAAAGGACGGTCTTGACCTGACAGGGCGCGTTATAAAGATATATGATGAAAAACAGAGGAAATAATTAGGCTGAAGGCTGGATGATAGGTGAATAGGTGAATAGGTGAATGGGTGAATGGGCCTCTTCACCGCTTCACCAATTCACCAATAAACCAATTCACCAATAAGATGTAGGTTATGGATGACACTTAAGGAGATTGCAGAGTATCTAAAGGGTGAACTCAGGGGAAATCCTGAGATCACCATATCAGGTGTAGAAGGCATTGAATATGCTCAGGCCTCTGATATTACCTTTTTAAGAACTGAAAGGCTACCAGAGGGTATTCAACTCAGGGCAGGAGCTATTCTGGTTAGAGATTTTCTCAATGAGCTCCAGATATCCCAGATCAAGGTGAAGAATCCCCAGTATGCCTTTGCAAGACTCCTTGAATTATTTTATGTTAAAAAACCAGCTTCCAGGGGGATAAGCAGCCAGGCCTTTATTGAAGAGGGTGTCGAGATCGGCCATGAAGTTACTGTATTTCCTTTTGCCTATATCTCAAAAGGAGCAAAGATTGGAGACAATACTATAATTGGACCTCATGTATTTATTGGAGAGGATACCTTTATTGGCAATGATTGTCTTATATATCCTAATGTGGTGATAAGGGAAAGGGTATCTATCGGCAGTAGGGTGATAATCCATTCAGGCACAGTTATAGGTTCTGATGGGTTTGGTTATGTCTTTGAGGAAGGAAGACATTATAAAATTCCTCAGGTGGGTGGTGTAATTATTGAGGATGATGTGGAGATAGGAGCAAATGTCACTGTAGATAGGGCCACAAAGGGCAATACAATAATTATGAGAGGCACAAAGATAGACAATCTTGTCCAGATTGCACACAATGTAAAGATTGGTCCTCACAGTATAATAGTTGCCCAGACAGGCATCGCCGGAAGCTCAGAGCTTGGCTCGGGTGTAATACTTGCCGGTCAGGTTGGAGTGGCTGATCACATCAAGATTGCTGATGGTGTGAAGATTGGTGCCCAGTCAGGAATAATGGAAGACCTTCCATCAGGCACTTATTTTGGAACTCCTACCCTTCCCCACAGGGAATGGTTCAGGCTTTATGCCCTTTATAAAAGGTTACCAGAGTTATTTAAAAAGATAAAGGAATTGACGGAGAAAGTAACAGCCCTTGAAGAGAAATTAAATATTATTGAAGGGAGGTCAGAGAAATGATTGACATTAAGGAGATACAATCTATCCTTCCGCACAGGTATCCTTTTTTACTTGTGGACAGGGTTCTTGAAGTTGAACCAAATGTAAGGATCTCTGCAATCAAAAATGTCACGATGAATGAACAATTTTTTGTAGGTCATTTTCCAGGGAATCCTGTGATGCCAGGTGTGCTGATAATAGAAGCCATGGCGCAGACTGCTGGTGTCCTGGCATACAAATCAGGTGTTCAGGGAAGACATGTATATTTTCTATCAATTGAAAAGGCAAAGTTCAGAAAACCTGTCTTGCCAGGTGATCAATTGAGATTTGAGGTAAAGGTAACTCACAACAGGGGTTCTGTCTGGAAGTTTTCAGGAGAGGCTTTTGTACAGGATAAAGTAGTTGCTGAGGCTGAATTTACAGCTATGGTAACAGATAGGGAGCTATAAAGATATGGTAGAGATACATCCAACAGCTATTGTCTCAAAAGAAGCAGTCCTTGAGGAAGGTGTGATAATAGGACCTTACTGTATTATTAATGGCCCGGTTCATATAGGAACAAATACCAGGCTTATCAGTCATGTGGTCATGGAAGGAAGGGTTGAGATAGGTTCAAACTGCACAATATACCCTTTTACAACTATTGGTCTTCCACCTCAGGATCTTAAATATAAAGGAGAGGATACAGGAGTCAGGATTGGCAATAACAATATTATCCGTGAAAGTATAACGATCCACAGGGGGTCTGTCGGAGGTGATGGATGGACAGAGATAGGAGACAATAACTTCCTGATGGCCTATGTCCATATTGCCCATGACTGTAAGATTGGCAGTAATATCATTATGGCTAATGCAGCAACCCTTGCAGGTCATGTAAAGGTCTATGATTATGCTGTATTAGGAGGCTTGATTGCAGTCCATCAATTCACACGGATCGGTGCCTATGCAATGGTTGGCGGATTCAGTGGAGTTGGCCAGGACATTCCTCCTTATATGATGGCAGCTGGAGCAAGGGCTGAACTTCATGGTCTCAATACTGTAGGACTCAAGAGACATGGATTTTCAGATGAAGCTATCTCAGAATTAAAAAAGGCATATAAGATACTCTTCAGGGAGAAGCTAACCCTGGGTGATGCAATAAAAAAGGTTCTTGAAACCCTTCCCTACACAGATGAGATAAAGACCCTTATTGAATTCATCAAGGAGAACAAAAGGGGGATCTGCAGATAATCTTTGACCTGAACTGCAAATAAGAACTGAAATGGAATCAAGGAAGATTGGCATTATAGCGGGCATGGGTGAACTACCCTGTATAATTGCAAAGGAGGCAAAAAAAGAGGGATATCGCATCTTCACGATTGCCTTAAAGGAGCTGGCATCTTCAGAGATAGAGGATTATTCAGATGAGGTGAAATGGCTTAGTATAGGTAAATTAGGTGGGATAATTGAAAGCTTAAAAGCTGCAGGCATTAAAGAGGCCCTAATGGCAGGAAAGGCTCCGAAGGAACTTCTCTACCGTAGCAGGATAATCCCTGACCTGAGGGCAATAAAGCTTCTGATGGGGTTGAAGGACAGGAAAGATGATACCATAATGCTTGCTATAGTTAATGAGATACAAAAAGAAGGGATTAAAATTCTCAAAACTACAGACTTTGCCACCTCTCTTGTTGTAGGTGAGGGAGTTTTAACACGGAAAAAACCTTCAAAGGCTCAGATGGAGGATATAGAATTTGGCTTCAGGATAGCAAAGGAGATTGGAAGGCTTGATATTGGCCAGACCGTAGTTGTTAAAGATAAGGCAGTTATGGCAGTTGAGGCAATAGAAGGAACAGACAGGGCAATAAAAAGAGGAGGTAAGTTTGCAGGTGAAGGTGCGGTTGTTGTGAAGGTAAGCAAGCCCCAGCAGGACCTGAGATTTGATGTCCCGGTTGCCGGGCTTGACACAATAAGGTCAATGAAGGAGTCAGGATGCGCTGTGCTTGGCCTTGAGTCAGGTGGTTGTCTTCTTTTACAGAGAGAAAAGGTTATAGAAGAGGCTGATAGTTCTGGAATAGTTATTGTAGGATATAGCGGGGTTCCAAAAAAATCTGCAGATTCTTAAGCCTATAGCCTAAAGAAATTAGGCTGAAGGCTAAAGAAATAGGCTGAAGGCTGAAGGATGAAGTGAATAGGCTGAAGGCTGAAGTTGCTCCTTAAGCCTAAAGCCTATCGCCTTAAGCCTTAAGCCTTAAGCCTAAAATCCTCTTCACCGATTCACCAATTCACCGCTTCACCAACTTCAGCCTAACGCCTAAAGCCTAAGGCCTTTTGGCATACCAACTATATCTATCGGCAAATTTTGGACTTCAAGGGCTTTTTCGTTCCTGTGGTATAATAAGCAAATATCTGGTTGAGGAGGAGATATGAAATTTTTTATTGACACTGCTAATATTGAGGAGATTAAAAAGGCTAACTCACTTGGAGTTATTGACGGTGTAACCACAAACCCTTCCCTTATTGCCAAGGAGAAGAGGGAGCCAATCGGACTCCTTAAAGAGATATGTAGCATTGTCAATGGACCTGTAAGTGCAGAGGCTGTGAGCACTAAGGCTGAGGATATTGTTAACGAGGCAAGGGGACTTGCAAAGATTGCTTCAAACATAGTTGTAAAGGTTCCCATGACAGAGGAAGGCCTCCGGGCTGTTAGACAGTTGAGCTCTGAGGGTATCAAGACAAATGTAACCCTTATTTTTTCGCCTTCTCAGGCACTTCTTGCAGCAAAGGCTGGTGCTACCTATGTGAGCCCCTTTGTGGGAAGACTTGATGATATAAGTCACACAGGAATGGATCTTGTGGCTGACATTATGACTATATATGAAAATTATCTCTTTGAAACAGAGGTAATAGTTGCAAGCATAAGGAATCCGCTTCATGTGGTAGAGGCTGCTAAGATAGGTGCCCATATAGCTACAATCCCCTTTGGAGTTATAACCCAGCTACTTAAACATCCCCTGACAGATATAGGATTGGAGAGATTTCTTAAAGACTGGGAAACATTGAAATCAACAATTAAATAAGGAGGAGGTATGCCAATCTTTGAATATAAATGTAATGCCTGTGGAGAGGATTTTGAAAAGCTTGTTATGAAAAAAGATGAGGAGATTGTATGTCCCAAGTGCGGGCAGAAGGATGTTAAAAAGAAATTTTCTGTATTCGGCATGAGCGGAGTTGAAAATACTGGCTCCAGTTGTTCAGGGTGCTCAAGCTCTTCTTGCAGTAGCTGCCATTAATAAAGAAGTGCGACCCTATGTAGGCTTAAGGCTGAAGAAATAGTGCGACAGAGCGACCGTGCGATAGTATTTAGTGCGACCGTGCGACCGTGCGATAGTGCGACAGTATTTATGGAAATTTAAATATTCCTTATATACTGTCGCACTGTAGCACTAAGTTGGCACTATCGCACTGTAGCACTAAGTTGACCCTGGAAGGGATTCTCTCTCATTATCTTTACAAGCCTGAAGGGTTTCCCCTCAAGGATGAAGAGGCAAAATCCTTTTACATCCATGTTTTTTGAGTTTTCCCTTTGTGGCCAAAGGGCCTTCCATGAAACATATACCTCAGCCTTGTTGTCTTTTATCTCTATCCATCGGAAGATAAATTCAAGATCTGAGGGCTTATCTGAAAAAGAGATTTTTTTAATTACCTCATCAGAGGCTGATAATTCCCTGATCCTGTCTTCATTATTAGTCATATAGGCTTCCTTGATTGTGTTTACAAGTTCAATTGCCTCTTTTGCAGCTATTGCCTCCTCGGATGGTTTTTTAACCTCTGATTTTGAACAGGCAAAAATAAAACTGCCCAGCAGAGCAACTACAAAGAAACTAAATATATTAAGGGGAAAGATTTTGAATTTCATATGGTATTATATCATACCTGTTATTAATAAAATATCTCAAACCTCCTCATCCTGATATTTGTAAGAATACCCGCCATGGCAAAGTTTGTTACAAGGGCACTTCCACCATAACTCATGAATGGAAGAGGTATTCCAACAACAGGTGTTAACCCAAGTGCCATGCCTATATTTATAAATACATAAAGACCTAAAAGTACTGTTATGCCGAGGCTTAGGTATCTCCCAAAATCATCTCGTGCCCTTTGGGCTGTATCAAACCCTCTGAGTAAAAAAAGAATGTATAAACTTAATACTATAACTGCTCCGAGAAATCCCCATTCTTCTGTGAATGATGCAAAGATAAAGTCTGTATGTCGCTCTGGCAGGAATCTCAAAGGTCCCTGCGTTCCTTTGAGAAAGCCCTTACCAAAAAATCCACCGGACCCTATCGCTATCTTTGACTGTTTTATGTGATAACCTATTCCAGCTGGATCAACCTCTTCACTCAGAAAGGCCTGTATCCTGTTTTTCTGATAATCCTTCAGGTTTTCCCAGAATACTGGCCAGAGAAAAGGCAATGATATGAGCCCTATTATTATGGTAAGTTTTATAAATCTTGATTCTGCTCCATATATAAGAATCATGCAGAAAAAGGTTATAAATACAAGAGCTGCTGAGCCAAGATCTGGTTGCTTAAAAATGAGAAGGACAGGAATAAGTACAAACAACAAAAAAACCTTTAAGATCTGAGATGCAGTGAGCCTACTTTTCAAATCATGAAGGTAAGAAGAAAGGGCAATAAGAAAAGATATTTTAAACACATCAGTTGGCTGGAATGAGAAAAAACCAAGATTAATCCATCTGCTTGCACCCATACTCTTCTTACCTGCAATAATTGTCAGAATAAGTAAGATAACACTAAGCACGTACAATAAATAGGCAAGCCTCTTAAACCACTGATAATCTATAAAGAGAATCCCAAAGAATATGGTAATGCCTGCTACAAGCCAGATTATCTGTCTTTCATAAAAGTCAGGTCTGAAACTCTCTGAGATAAGGGCACCCTGATAATCTGGAATTCTTGTGGCACTATATATGGTGAAGATTCCAAGAACTGACAGGATTACACATATTGAAAAGATAAGCCAGTCAAAATGTGCAAGCCGTTCAAATAACTTTGACATTTACTGTTGCCCTTTCTTCAGTCACCTTCTGAGATTGGTACTTCGCCACAAATGGTGGCTTCATTTTTTGATGTTTCACCATTCAGGTATTTTTCAATCCCGATTCTTGCAATCGGTGCAGCTGCAGAACCACCATGACCGCCATGCTCTACAAATACCGCCATGGCAATCTCGGGTCTATCAGCTGGTGCAAAGGCCACAAACCAGGCATGGTCACGAAATTTCTCAGGGAGTTTGTGGGTCTCTACAGCCTTGGAAATTACCTGTGCAGTGCCTGTCTTACCGCCAACCAGTATATGCTGCAGTCTTGCAGCTCCTCCTGTGCCGCCAGGCTCATTCACGACACCTGTAAGGGCATCTTTAACAAAATTTAGAGTTTGCGAGGAAATGTTAATCTTCTGAAATCCATTGTTATCTTTAATGTCTGATATTACCACGGGTTTGACATTATTAGGAGGGTTATCCTCTTTATCCTGCTGATTGATGGATCTTGTCTCATCTGATTTTAAAAGTCTGAATTTTACAAGATATCCTCCATTTACAATTGTTGCTATCATCCTGGC
>JBKBPW010000015.1:0-26190 GCA_046292975.1 Thermodesulfovibrionales bacterium | reverse complement strand
TGCTTTCTGCATAAAGCCTCGTTTTTGCAAATTCTTGTGTTAATCTCTGAGTAATCTTTTCAGTTATAATTACTGTCAGGGTAAGTGTTAAAATGATAGCGAGCAAAAGGGGGATTATTATTTTAAATTGAAGACTTCTCTGCTTCATAACATTTATAGAATACATTTACCTCCCTACTTTGTCAACTGTTATCTGTTGCACTTATACACTGTTATTCCTAAGGTCAAGTCACACTTTATTACTACTTTGAAATGTCACATTCATCTTCTTCAATGCCCTCCTCCAGGGATGATCTGGTGAGGGAGATCTTTGCGGTGGTATACTTTAAATTGTGTCTATTACTGGGGCAATTTAGTAATGAGAAAGAAATCAGGGAAGATTATAAAAAAACAGAGGGTTAAAAGTAAAACTAAGGATAAGGAGGTCCATGCAAAGATGAAGGAATTGGGATTAGAAGGGATACTGGAGGAGATATCAAGGATTGATTCAAGGGAGGGGATAAGGTTAGTATCTGCGATCTTATTGAATGAGCTCATGAAGAAGGAAAGGGAGATTTATTTAAGGGAAGGCCTTGACAACAAGGCAAATGGTTATTATGAGAGGCAATTAGCCTGTTTTTTAGGCAACTTAGGGCTTTCAGTGCCAAGAGACCGAAAGGGTGAGTTCAGGCCAGCTATATTGCCAGGGCAGTGGCAGAGGGCTGATGATAGTTTTGAGGACTTTGTATTAAACATTGTGCTAAAGAGCTATTCTCCAAACAAGATAAAGGCATTACTTCATTCTATGAATCTTCCCTATTCACCAGAACAGATAGAGGAGATTAAAGAAGAACTTTACAATAAGGCAAAGGAGTTAAGGACAGGGGAAATTCCTGAGAACCTTCTTGCCCTCTTTATAGATGCCTATCACTGTAGCATTAAAGATGAGGAGACAATGAGGGTAAAGAAGGCGGTAATTTATAATGCCATAGGGATGGATTTAGAAGGTAAGAAGGGTTTTCTTGGCTATTACATCTACTGGGGTTCCGAGAGCAAAGAGGACTGGCTTGAGATACTTAATGACCTTATAAAGAGGGGATTAAAGAGGGTCATGATAGTAGTGTCAGATGATTTTCCTGGACTTTATTCTGCTATAAAGGCCCTTTTTCCAAACACAGACCATCAATTATGCCTTGTCCACATGCAGAGGAATATCAAGAAGAACATGTCAAAAGAAGATGCAAAGGCCTTTTATGAAGAACTACAGTTGATAAAGAGACTCAAGGATTTTGATAAGGCGATATTGAGATTTGAGGAGGTTGTAAGGAGGTTTGAGAAGAAATATCCTGCCTATATAAAGAGCTTACTTGAGAAGAAAGAACAGTATTTTAACTATCTGAAATATCCGGAGGCAGTAAGGAAACACCTCTATACAACGAACATAGTGGAGAACATAAATAGCAGGATAGAGCTTGTGAGGCAAAACACAGGGGGATATTTTCAATCAGTGAGGACTGCAGAGGTAAGCATATATGTAACTGTAAGCAGGATAGAGAAGAATAAATGGAAAAAACCTCTGCCCCTGGTAAAGGCAACCCTTTATGAATTAAGACAGATGTTTAATTCCAGATTCTATAGCCAGACACAATTTTCTTGACAAGTGTCCCGCAAGGAAAAGACCCACTTATCAATGTCAGAAAGGCAGTCTCAAGAATATTCTGACTCCTCTTTATCTTCTCGTAAACAAAACAACTAAATCCTATTGGTAATACCCTTCCGCTGAATAATATCCCTGCCATTAAAACCTGCACTCCCCCTATAGTGGTCTGGTCAACTACTACAGGAATAAACTTACAGTCTATCCCCTCAAAAACAAAGCTCACTATATTTGGAATCATAACCTCAGGTGTAAATAACCTGTTAGCCAAAAACCTCGATAACCTCTTAAACCTGCTCTTCTGTGAACCCTCTGTATAAAGACTCCGAGCTATAGCACTCAGGGAAAGCCTCCCATTGCCAGACCTCCCTCCGCTGGAAAGCCTTAAAAATGCACAGGTTATAGCAGTAAGATTCTTTAAAATACTAAGCCTTAAATTGAATCTTAACCTTAAAAGCTCCAGTATCTCCTCATATTGAATTAAGTCCCTGATCACCTCCTGGACCCCTTTGCCCTCTTGAATTCTTCAAGATTGAGCCTTGATAGCTTGATGCCCAATTCCCAATACCTCTTAAAAAGGTTTATCCTCCTCAGAACCTCTTTTACCTTCTCCTTTGGAATATAAACCATCTGGGTCTTTCCCGATTCCCTGAAGGATAGATAATGAGAAATACCATGAGGCTGTCCCCTCTCACATTTACAACCCTTCTTACCGCACCGAGCTTTAATCCTCACAATACTTCCCTGTAAGGTTTCGCTACAGGCAAGTATCTCCTTGAGTATCCTTTCCTTCTTTGACATCCTTTCCTCCTTAGTTGTTTTATTGCAATTAAGATAACAAAAAATAAAAGATTTGTCAAGTAAAATTTTCTATTTCTTAAGAAAATTCATAGAAAACTCTACAAAAAAGAAAAGTTATGACAAATTACTAAAGGGGTTTTAAAACTGGGGGATGGCAAGCTCCTTACTTCTCTTTACTCAAGACCCTTTTAAGGATTATAATAATCAATGCGTTTAAAAGGAAGGGTCTGGAGATTTGGTGATGATATAGATACCGATGCAATTATACCTGCTCGGTATCTCAATACATCTGATCCTAAGGAACTGGCAAGACATGTGATGGAGGACGCAGACAGGGACTTTCCATCAAAGGTCAAGTCAGGTGATATCATTGTGGCTGGTAAAAATTTTGGTTGTGGCTCTTCCCGTGAACATGCCCCTATTGCTATAAAGGCTGCAGGCATTCAGGCTGTTGTTGCAAAGAGTTTTGCAAGGATATTTTACAGAAACGCCTTTAATATAGGATTGCCAATCTTTGAATCACCTGAAGCATCAGATTCCATCAGGGAAGGTGATGAGATAGAAATTGATGCAGACAGAGGTATTATCAGAAATCTGACTCAATCTAAAGAGTATAAAGCAAGACCTATTCCAGCCTTTATGCAGGAACTTATAGCTGCAGGTGGCCTTATTGAATGGGTAAAGAAAAAGATTAAATAGTTTTTTGAATTTGCTTATTTACTATGTAAGGTAATAATTCTGGTCCTGTAGCTTCATAAATTTTATTCATAATAAAAGGAGGTTCTGATTGTGAAGTCCTATAATATTGCAGTTATTCCCGGTGACGGAACAGGCCCTGAGGTGATAAGGGAAGGAGTGAAGGTCCTTGATGCCCTTTCATCAAGACTTGGCTTTAAATTGAATTATCAATATTATGATTTCGGTGGAGAAAGGTATCTGAGAACTGGGGAGACCCTTCCTGATAGTGCTATTAATGAGCTCAAGAAGTTCAATGCCATTTATCTTGGGGCCATAGGCCATCCTGATGTAAAACCCGGTATCCTTGAAAAAGGAATACTCCTCAGATTAAGATTTGAGCTTGATCAGTATATAAATCTGAGGCCTGTAAAGCTTTATCCCGGTGTAGATTGTCCTTTAAAGAATAAAAAGCCAGAGGATATAGATTTTGTTGTAGTGAGAGAGAATACTGAGGGTCTTTACGCAGGTGCTGGAGGCGTCCTCAGGAAAGGTACTCCTGATGAAGTAGCTATACAGGAATCAATAAATACAAGAAAAGGTGTTGAGCGTTGTATAAGATTTGCCTTTGAATATTGCAGAAAAAGAAATAAAGATAAAAAACTTACCCTCTGTGGAAAGACAAATGTCCTTACCTATGCCTTCGACCTCTGGGAAAGGGTCTTTTATGAGGTGGCAAGGGAGTATCCTGATATAAAGGTTGATTATGCCCATGTGGATGCCATAACCATGTGGTTTGTGAAGAATCCTGAGTGGTTTGATGTTATTGTCACAGATAATATGTTTGGAGACATAATAACTGATCTTGGAGCAATGATACAGGGAGGTATGGGGATTGCAGCAGGTGGAAATATCAATCCTCAGGGAGTTTCAATGTTTGAACCTATTGGTGGTTCTGCACCAAAATATGCTGGCAAGAATGTAATCAATCCACTCGCTGCTATCTGTGCTGGTGGGATGATGATAGAGTATCTTGGCGAAAAAAAGGCAGCAGACCTCCTTGAGAAGGCAGTAATTGAGGTTACATCAAGGCATCTTAAGAGTCTTGCAGCAGGCCAGATGGGATATACAACAACAGAGGTCGGTGACCTTGTTGCTAAATATGTTGGAACCTTAGAGGTGTAGAATTATGTTAAAGAAAAAAGATTCTTATGTAGTTGCAGTAGTTGGAGCTACTGGTGCAGTTGGTGAGGAGATGGTCCTCATCCTTGAGGAGAGGGATTTTCCAGTCAGGGAATTAAGACTTTTTGCCTCCGAGAGATCTATCGGTAAGAAGATAGAATTCAGAAATAGTGAGGTCCCTGTAGAGACCCTTAATGAAGATTCCTTTAAAGGAATTGACATAGCCTTATTTTCAGCCGGAGCTGAACGTTCAAAGATATGGGCTCCTGTTGCTGTCAGGTCTGGCTGTATTGTTATTGATAATTCCAGCCAGTGGAGGATGGAACCTGATGTCCCCCTTGTTGTTCCAGAGGTGAATGCCCATGACCTTAGCTGGCATAAGGGAATAATTGCAAATCCAAACTGTTCAACTATACAGATGGTTGTAGCACTCAAACCGATTCATGATGTGGCAAGAATCAAGAGGATCGTTGTTACCACCTTTCAGTCTGTCTCGGGTACAGGCAAAAAGGCAATGGATGAACTCCTACAGCAGACAACAGACCTTCTAAATTTCAGGGATATAAAGTGTAATGTCTATCCCCATCAGATTGCCTTTAATGTCCTTCCTCATATAGATAAGTTCCTTGAAAATGGTTATACAAAGGAAGAGATGAAGATGGTAAATGAGACAAAAAAGATAATGGGCGATCCATCCATAAGGGTTACTGCTACAACTGTGAGGGTACCTGTCTTCAGGTGTCATTCTGAGAGTGTTAATATTGAAACAGAAAAGAAACTCACAGCTAATGAGGTGAGGGCAATCCTTGCAGGAGCTTCCGGTATAATAGTCTTTGATGCACCTGAAAAGAATGTCTATCCACTCCCTGTGCATGTGGCAGGCAAAGATGAGGTTTATGTTGGCAGGATAAGGGAAGACGAATCAATTGAAAATGGTATAAATATGTGGATAGTGGCAGACAACCTGAGAAAGGGAGCTGCCCTCAATGCTGTCCAGATAGCTGAAAGGCTTATTGAAATGGCATCTTAATTAAGGTTGCTCGCAAATATAATGAAAATAGAGAAGATTGAGCTTTCAGGTTTTAAATCCTTTGCAGAAAGGATAAGCCTTCAACTGCATCCAGGGATTACCGGAATTGTTGGACCAAATGGTTGCGGAAAAAGTAATCTTGTGGATGCGATTAAGTGGCTTCTTGGTGAGCAGAGTGCAAAATCCCTGAGAGGCGATAAGATGGATGAGCTCATCTTCAATGGCTCACAGACAAGAAAGCCAAAGGGCATGGCAGAGGTGTCCCTTCACATATCAGGTCTTTCAGTTCCTTCAGAAGATAATGGTTCAGGAGATAATAATCTTACAATCATAACAAGGAGGATATATAGAAGTGGTGATAGTGAATATGCCATAAACAATAACCTCTGCAGATTGAAGGATATAAAGGATATTCTGCTTGATACGGGTCTTGATGTTAAGAATTATTTTATCTTTGAGCAGGAAAGGCTCTCCCAGCTTATAAATGCAAAACCTCAGGACAGGCGTTTCCTCATTGAAGAGATAGCTGGTGTGATAAAGTATAAGGTAAAAAAGGCAGAGGCAATTGCGAAGCTTGAGCAATCCAAAATAAACCTCCAGAGGGTAAATGACATCATCCAGGAGGTAAAAAGACAGCTTAACAGCCTTGATAGACAGGTAAAGAAGGCCGAAAGATTTAAAAGGCTTTCTGAAGAGCGAAGATTAATAGAGCTTTATCTTGCTAAACATCAATTTGACCAGTTAAAAGAGATTATCTCTGAATTATCTGAAAAACTCAATAGCCTGAAAGAAAAGGAGGCTGCCAAGAGGGCTGAAATAGACACACTTCAGAATACCATTCAGCAGGGAAGACTTTTACTTATTGAGAGAGAAAAGTCAATGAAGGATCTTTACAGTGAGCTTGAAGAAAAGGAGAGGCTGATTGCCGATAATGAAAAGGCAATGATCCAGGCAGTGGCAGAGGCAGAGGCTCATAAAAAAGAGAAGGAAAGGCTTGAACTGGAAGGTGAGGAGAATCTGAAGAAGATCAGTGAACTTCGTGAGAAGATAATTGAGCTTTCTGGCATGAGGGATTCCCTTAAGCTTTCCATAGAAGAAAGCCAAAAAAGGATAGAGGAACTCTTTTTAAGTCTTAAAAGTTCTGAGGAGAATATAGCCTCCTCAGAACAGACCCTTGAGGAGAATAGAAAGGCACTTTTTCAGTTGTCTGATAAGATAAGTATGAAATCAAATGAGAAAACAAGGCTCCAGGCAAACCTTGAGTCAATAGAAAAGAGGGCTTCTCTCTTTGAAAAGGAGATGTCGGAAATTCAGGAAAGGATAAAGAATATAGATATAGAGATAGAGAATCTGGAGAGGGAGATAAAATTTTCCACAGAAGAATTGATTTCTCTCAGGAACAGAAGAGATGAGATAATTACCGGGATAGAGAAAGAAGAGTTCAGTCTACAGAGCCTTACAGAAGAGATACAGCAGTCAAAGGAGGAACTTGCCTCTCTTCATTCAAGGCTCAGTTCATTGAAGGAGCTTATACTTGATGAGGCAACTGCCCTGATATTCCAGAGGGCTGACAGTCTTCATATCAAAGGTGTTGTTTCAGACCTCTTTGAGGTTCCTCAAAGATATGAGAAGGCAATTGAGGGGATACTCGCAGAGAGGATTAATGCCTTTATACTTTCTGACATGGAAGACCTCAAAAGGGCAATGAGTATTATCAGGGAGCAGGGCATATCAAGGACATCCTTTTTTAGCGAAGGGATTGTCCTGAACCAGGAGCCTGAAAGAGTTGATCTGCCTGCTGGCTCTATAAATGCAATAGATATTATTAATGTCCTTGATGAGAGATTCAGAGCCCTCTTCAATTCTATATTCAGAAATACAGTTATAGTGGATTCCATTGATGAAGCAATAAGGATAAAAAAAGAAGGCTTTAAAGTTACTGTTGCGACACTTGATGGAGATGTGATAGACGAAAGTGGAATGGTATACTCTGGAAAGGGTAAAGAGGTTTTAAAAAGGAAACGGGAGATAAAGGAACTTGAATCCCTTATTGATAATATAAAAGGCAAGATTGAGAGAAAAACAGCAGAACTGGAAAGAGCTAAGGAAAGATTGTCAGTACTGGAAAAGGAACTCGAAAATACAGAAGGGCTCATTGATACAGAAGAGGCCCGTATAACAGGATTCAGGCACAGTCTTGACACCGTCCTTCAGGAAAAGGAAAGGCTCCATAAAAGGATCTCCTTTATCCATCTTGAAAGGGATGAGACCCTGAGAGAAAAGGAGCTTCTCAATAATGAGATCAAAAAGAGGGATGAAGAGATAAAGGGTCTTGAAGAAAAGAAGGGTCTTCTGGAATCCGAGATAGAGCTTAAAAAGAATGAGCTTCTTCAAAGGAGGCAGGAGATAGAAACCCTAAGGCACCAATATACAGATCTCAGGATGACCCATACAAGGAACAGGGAGAACTATAATTCTGTTTTAAAAGAGATAGAAGGTTCTGAAAAGATGATCAGGACGATTGAAGAGGAAAAGGGACAGATACTCATCACCGTAGAGGAACTTCAAAAAAAGACAGAAGGCCTTCTAAAAACTATTGAGGAATTGAAGGTCAAAACCTCACAGTATGCAATTCAGGCCACGGAGATAAAGGAGAAGATTTCTAAAGAGAGACAGGAAATGGAGCAGGAGTCCCAGAGGTTTCTTGAGATGGAGGAGCAGGTGAAGATTTTAAGGGAAGAACTTGATGATCTTCTTAAAAATATAAATGAGATTGATGTGCAGAGGGCAGAGGCTACAGTCAGGCTTGAGGGGATAAAGGATGCTATTAATGTGAATTATGGCATAGATATTGAAAACATTAACGAAAAGGAATTTTCTCTTGATGGTTCTATAGAGGAACTCTCAGAAAGGCTTAATGTGATAAGAAAAAAGATAGATGAGCTTGGTCCTGTGAATCTTGGCACCATTGAAGAATATGAGGAGCTCAAGGAGCGCTATAATTTTCTTAGTTCCCAGCAGGAGGATCTGACCAAATCAATATCAGAGCTTGAAGAGGCTATCCAGAAGATAAATACCACCACAAGAAAAAAACTTAGAGAGGCCTTTGATGCCCTGAATGAGAAATTCAGCGAGGTTTTTACCTCACTTTTCGGAGGTGGAAAGGCCTTCATTGTTCTTACTGATGAGAATAATATCCTTGAAAGTGGCATAGAAATTGTTGCTCAACCACCGGGCAAGAAACTTCAAAATATAAATCTCCTTTCAGGTGGTGAAAAGGCATTAACAGCATTGTCTCTTCTGGTGGCAAGTTTTCTTATTAAGCCTGCACCGCTTTGCATACTTGATGAGGCTGATGCACCACTTGATGATGCAAACGTAGACAGGTTTGCAAGGATGCTTAAGGAATTATCAAAACTCATCCAGTTTATTGTTATCACCCACAATAAGACTACCATGAGCTATTGTGATTATTTATATGGCGTTACCATGGAAGAACCTGGGGTCTCAAAGATCATTTCCCTTCAGCTGAGTTCAGTCTAAGTTATGTTATAATGAAAAGGGATTTCATCCCGCACCTGGATGGGAGAGCTAAATTTATTTGATCTCCTAGGTAAGTGGGCTGCCCCTGAATATTGAATTTTTCATTATCAGGGTGTCTGAAAGTAAATCCCGGAGGAGTAGAGTATGGCAAGTACTGCTATAGGAGATACTGTAAGGGTTCATTACACAGGGAGGCTGGCTGATGGGTCTGTATTTGACACCTCTATTGGAAGAGAGCCCCTTGAATTCACAATTGGAGATGGAAGATTAATTCCTGGTTTTGAAAAGGCGGTTATAGGAATGAATACAGGTGAGACCAAGACAATAATTTTATCACCTGAGGAGGCCTATGGGCCTTATCTTGAAGAGCTTACAGCAGATGTTGAGATAAGTCAGTTTCCACCTCATATAAAGCCAGAGGTAGGTCTTCATCTTCAGATAAGGCAGGACAATGGCTCTTTTATTGATGTTATTATCACAAAAATATCGGGTTCAACAGTTACTCTTGATGCAAATCATCCTCTTGCAGGAAAGGAACTCACATTTGATATAGAGCTTCTTGAAATCCTGTAGAGATGGCAATCTTTGTTGTCCATGAGCATCATGCAAGACACCTTCACTATGACCTCAGACTTGAGATGGGTGGTGTCTTAAAGTCCTGGGCAGTTCCGAAGGGGCCGTCAATGAATCCAGCAGATAAAAGACTGGCAGTGATGGTGGATGACCATAGCCTTGAATACGCTGATTTTGAAGGTACTATCCCTGAGGGCCAGTATGGTGCCGGGGAGGTCATTATATGGGATAAAGGTGAATTCAGTCTTCTTAAGGGAGGCATAAAGGAAGGAAATCTTGAATTTGAACTAAGGGGCAAAAGATTGAAGGGCAGGTTTGCACTTATTAAAATGAAGAAGTCCGATAAGAACTGGCTGCTCATTAAAATGAAGGATGCCTTCGCAGAAAGGATCTGATATAAAAAGGATCTGCATACTTGATGACAATCCCTTGATCTTGATGAGCCTGAAAAGGGCATTGAATGCTCCGGGTTATGAGATATTTAGTGTTTCTGGCAGAGAAGAGTTTGCTGAACTTCTTGAAAATTATAGCTTTGACCTTGTTATAACTGATTACTATCTTAAAGATTCTACAGCAGAAGATATAATGGATATGCTTGTTAAAAAATCTCCAGGGGCCTTACTCATGATAATGAGCGGAAGACCACTTCCTGACAATCTCAATAGGCCCTACATTAAAAAGCCTTTTTCTATTAATGAGATAAGGAAGAAGGTGGCTGAGCTTCTTTCAGAAAAGAAAGATGAGTCCTGATATTGTTCTCTTCAGGTTGATAAACCTCCACGAGCCCATACCCCTTTTAGATAGCCTCATGGTCTTTATGACAAATAAGGCCTATCTTTTTTTCTTTCTCTTCCTGGCTATTGCAGTAACCAAAGAAGGCAAAAGGGCACTTCTACCAATTTCATTATTAATAATCGCATGGGCTCTATCTGATGGTATAGGTAATATCCTCAAAAATGCCATTGAAAGGCCCAGGCCCTTTTTGGTAATTGAAGATGTAAGGATGCTTGTGGGTCACAGGAGTTCTTTTTCCTTTCCTTCAAACCATGCAGCCACCTATACAGCAGGAGCTACCCTTTTATGGTACTTTTTCAGATACTTAAGAATTCCAGCCTTGCTCATAGTGCTTATAGTGGCTATCTCAAGAGTATATGTTGGTGTTCATTATCCCTCTGATGTTATTGGAGGTGCAGTAATTGGTCTTATCATTGGTATTTCAGTAATAAATATTTTTAAAAGGCTTAATGAGTTATATATAAAGGACAGGCAATCAGCAATATTCTTCATAGCATTGCTTTTTCTTCTCTTTGGAAGACTTTATTACATCTCCTATGGACCCCTTGAGCTCAGTGGTGATGAGGCACATTACTGGGAATGGTCAAGAAGGCCTGATCTGAGCTATTACTCAAAGGGGCCGCTAATCGCCTATCTTATAGGAATAACTACATCCATTGGAGGAAGCACAGAGCTTGGTGTAAGATTCCTGGCTCCATTTTTTCTGTTTTTTTCTTCAATCATAATCTACAGGCTGGCAAAGAGTCTTTATGGTGATTCAAGGGTTGCCGTCCTTTCAGGTCTTCTCGTGCAATTTGTTCCTCTTTTTTCAGCCTATGGTGTGATCATGACAATAGATTCACCATTTTTATTTTTCTGGTCTCTGAGTCTTTATTTTTTTCATAGGGCAATAGCCTCTACAAGCACTGGCTGGTGGATAGCCCTTGGTCTGAGTTCAGGACTTGGTATGCTTGCAAAATACAGTATGGCCTTTTTCTTTATCTCAGGCTTGATTTATCTGATAATTGATAAAGATAAAAGGGGTCTGTTAAAAAAGGGCTTTCCTTATTTATCTGTAATAATTACAGGTATAGTCTTTTTACCTGTTGTTGTCTGGAATATAGATAACAATTTTGTAACACTCAGACACACTGCTGGCCATCTTGGTATATATGAAGGACTGGGGCTCAGACCAAAGTATTTTTTTGAATTCATAGGTTCTCAAATAGGTGTTATTACACCCCTGTTTTTTTTCTCAATGATGGTTGCCATTGTCAGTGCATTTCTTAAGGATGGCATCTCAGGGAGGGAAAGGTTTTTATTTTCCTTTAGCCTTCCTGTTATTGTTTTTTTCCTTCTTAAGGGTCTTCAGGCAAAGGTGCAGGCAAACTGGTCTCTCATGGCATATCATACACTGTTTATATTTACCTCATGGTGGTTTGTGAGTAGATGGAGTGAACTGAAAAGGGCTATAAAGATACTTTTTGTTTCTTCTATAGTCTTTTTATTGTTTATCTTCCCTTTACTTCATTTTCCCAGCGTGCTTGGACTTCCACCTCAGCTTGACCCATCTGCAAGGTTAAGGGGATGGAAGGAACTCGGCAAAAGGGTTTCGGAGATATCAGAGGAGATGAGAGAGAGTGGTCCCTTCTTTGTTGTGTCGGATAAATATCAGGTCTCAAGTTTATTAGCCTTTTATACAAAGGGAAATCCTGTTACCTATTGTGTAAATCTTGGCAGGAGGATGAACCAGTATGATCTCTGGCCAGGTTTTGATGAGTTTGTGCACTACAATGCTATTTTTGTTACAATAGGAAATCACAGGGATAATGAATTTTTGCAGAGTTTTTCTGAATGCCAGAGGGAGATTATGAGTGTTAGAGAGAGGCAATATTCTATCTTTAAGTGTTTTGATTTTAAGGGTACCGAGAAGAAGGCAGTCTTTGAAAGATATTAGGACTGGAGGTTTATATGACCCTTTCAGTTGTCATACCTGTATATAATGAAGAAGAGAATATACCTGTCCTTCATGAAAGGCTGGTCTCTGTACTTGAGAGGATAAAGGATTACGAGATCATCTATGTAGATGATGGAAGCACAGATAGGACTCTTGAGATTCTTGAAGAGCTCCAGAAAAGAAGCAGTCATGTGGTTGTCCTGAGTCTCAGAAGGAATTTTGGTCAGACCGCAGCCTTTGCTGCAGGGTTTGATTTTGCAAGGGGAGATGTAATTGTTACCATGGATGCTGACCTGCAGAATGATCCTGAAGACATCCCGAGGCTTCTTGAACTTATAAAGGAATATGACCTTGTCAGCGGCTGGAGAAAAGAGAGAAAGGATCCCTTTTTCTCAAGGCGACTTCCCTCGATTATAGCAAACTGGCTTATCAGCAAGGTTACAGGGGTAAGACTCCATGACTACGGTTGTTCCCTTAAGGCCTATAGAAAGGACATTATTAAGAATCTCAGGCTATATGGAGAGATGCACAGGTTTATACCTGCTGTGGCAAGCTGGTACGGTGTAAGGGTTACCGAGGTTCCTGTAAAACATCATCCAAGATTTAAAGGAAGGTCAAAATATGGGATATCAAGGACATTTAAGGTCTTGCTTGATCTTGTTACCGTGAAATTTCTCCAGAGCTTTTCAACAAAGCCAATACAGTTTTTTGGCTCCATGGGGCTGTTGAGCTCTTTTCTTGGTTTTTTCATACTCCTTTATCTTACCGCCCTTAAATTTATTAAAAATGCAGCAATAGGTGGAAGACCTCTATTGATACTCGGAGTTCTTTTGATAGTGGTTGGTGTGCAGTTTATAGGGATGGGGCTGCTTGGTGAGATGCTCGTGAGGGTTTATCATGAAAGTCAGAGAAAACCTATATATGTGCTTAAGAAGATAATCGGGCTTTGAAAAGAGGATATAAGAAGAAGTGTTGCAGGCAGGGTTCTCAAAAATCTGAAAGATTGGGGTAGTGCATTGCCTTTTCGGCAGCCTGTCCTTTTTATTTTCGGATGAATCGAAACTCCTATTATGACTTGAGAAGGAGGATGCAATAGTAAAGAGAAAGGTCATTGTTTTATTCTTAAAGATTTTTGTCAGTTCTCTTATACTTTACTTCCTTATATCAAGGATTGGTTTTACAAATCTCATTGATGTAATAAGGAATATAAATCCCTTACTTCTTATTATTGCTTCATTGATTTATATCTTTGCTACCTATATTTCATCAATAAGATGGAAAATCCTTACCTTCTCAGACCTCTCCATAGGAAGACTTTTTTCGCTATATATGATTGGTTCTTTTTTTAACACCATCCTGCCCGGCATCATTGGTGGCGATGCTGTAAAGGCCTATTACCTTTATAAAGAGACAGGTAATTCTGGTATCTCCATGGCCTCCGTATTTATGGATAGATATGTGGGTTTTGCATCCCTTATGTTTATAACACTTATTGCATTACCCTTTGGTATTTCCTACATTAAAGACACTGAACTGGAATATCTCTTCCCCGGAATTGTCTTTGCCTTTATTGCTGGCAGCATAGTGTTTTTCAGGCTAAGGATTGGTGGCGGTATTAAAATCATAAGAGAGTTTTATAGTTTTTTTGATACCTACAGGAATTTCAATAGGTCCTCAATGGTTTTATTAAAGAGCCTCATTCTTTCTGTCATTATACAGCTTATGAATATGATGGCTGTGTATATTATTTCTCATGGTCTTGGAATAAATATTTCTTTCCTCTCCATCATGCTCTTTATCCCTCTTATCGTGACTGTTTCAATGGTGCCATTGTCTATATCAGGGCTGGGAGTGAGAGAGGGTGCCTTTGTGATATTATTTGGAAAGGCTGGTGTAAGACCTGAGGTTGCTATCAGTATATCCTTTTTATGGTTCATCTCCGTTGTTATCGGGAGCTTGCCAGGTCTTTTATTTTATGCTATAAATATTAACAGGAAGAGATGATGCTCTCTGAAATTGATATGGAACGGTTTAAGAAAATTGTTTACACAAATGAAACTTTTGTTCCAGATTTAAAATTTTTGTTGACAAAAGGTATTTAAATGTTGTATAACTTTAAACAGGATGATTGTATTGAAGGATTTATTTTCATCATCAGTGAGGGCAGATGTGTTATCAGTGCTTTTGAACAGCCCTGATGAGAAGTTTTATATGAGGGAGATAGCAAATCTCATAAGAAAAAACCCCTCCGGTGTAAAGAGGGAGCTTGATAGACTTGAAAAGATGGGTATTGTGATAAGTGAAAAGGTAGCCAACCTCAAGTATTTCAGAGCCAACAAAGAATCCCCGCTTTTTTTTGAATTAAAAGACCTTATTGCAAAATCCCTTGGACTTCCAGGAGCTCTTAAGGCCCTTTTAAGGGCCTTTGGTGCCAGGATAGCCTTTATTTATGGCCCCTATGCTGAGGGTCAAGATACCGGGAAGGTAGATCTTCTTGTAATCGGTGCTTCTTCTGGATTTGCCTCTGAAGTGAAGGAACTGGAGAAAAAATTTGGGGTTAAAATAAATTATCTTTTAATGGATGAAGAAGAATACAAACAGAAAAAAAGGAAAAAGGATAGTTCTTTGAAGAAGATTTTATCAGAAAAAAGGATTACCCTGATAGGCAGGGCCTGATTGCCTATCAGGGAAGAAAGGAGGTGAAAGTAATGGCCACCAAGAAATCAGCAGCCAAAAAGACAGCAAAAAAGGCAGCAAAGAAGAAGAAATAAGAATTTCTTCTAAGAACTTGGCTGGGGTGAGGAACCCCAGCCCTTTTTTTATAACCTTTTAAGGCCTTAAAAATCAAGCCCTTTATTAAGTTATTGATAAATAAAGTTTTTTAAACCTCCCTTTAGATAAGACTTTCGCAATAAAAATTTAAAGAAAAACAAGGGCTTGCAAGAAACAAATCCTTTAAGTTATTGAAAATAAAGGCTTTTTAAGGGCAAGGCCTCTTCCCTTTTTAGGGTTTCTTCAGTGATAATTTTAAGGCTTCCTGAAGAGAGCATTTTTTTGAGGAACTTTATATTTGAAGAATGACCGCTTTTCCAGGAGACTATATGTCCTAATATTTGATAACCAGCAAGGTAAAGGTCTCCAAGCATATCAAGAACCTTGTGCCTTGCAAACTCATCAGGAAATCTCAGGCCTTCAGCATTCAGAACCCTTTCTTCGTCAATAACAACTGCATTGGAAAGAGAGCCACCAAGGGCAAGCCCGTTCTTTCTGAGATACTCAACATCTTTAAGAAAGCCAAAGGTCCTCGCAGGAGCTATATGGCTGAGAAAGGTCTCTTCATTCAGTTCTATACTGATGGATTGTTTTTTCAAAGGTCCCTGGGGAAGCTCAAGATTATATGTGAATTTTCTCCCGCTGTAAGGAAGGGCCATTATTCTTATGCCTGGCTCTTCATACAGGAAAGGCCTTTTTACCTCAAGATAAGAGGCCCTCTTAGCCTGATTCACTATCCCTGCCTTCAGGATATATTCGATAAAAGAGATTGCACTTCCATCCATGGCAGGGACCTCAGGGCCTTCTATTTCCACAAGGATATTATCAATACAAAGCCCGGACAGGGCAGCAAGGAGGTGTTCAACTGTTCTTATCCTTACACCATCAACACCAATAGTTGTTGCAAAGGCTGTGTCTATAACATTCTGAAAAGAAGCCTTTATAAAAACACCCCTGTCTTTTCTAAAAAAAGTAACTCCATGATCTCTTGGAGCAGGTTTCAAAGTTATCCTTACAGGCCTTCCACTATGAAGGCCAATACCTTCAAATCTAACCTCCTGCTTTATGGTTCTCTGGAGACGCATGGTAAAGATTTAAGCAAAAAATATGCCTGCTCTCACAGCCTTTATTAGAACGGTCAAAATATAGCAGTAGAGCAGGGACATTATGAAAAATAAATTAAAAACTGCTGCTCTGTTGTTCTATATTGACAGGCTGTTGTAAATAGGCTACGCTACTGTTGTATTCCACCAACAACCAGTTCAGGAATTCTTACAGTTGGCATGGCATCGCTGACAGGAACACCCTGTGAGTCCTTTCCACAGGTACCAATGGAAAACCCTAAGTCATTGCCTACCATATCAATAGACTTCAAAACCTCTGGTCCATTACCAGTGAGGGTGGCTCCTCTTAGAGGTTCTGATATCTTTCCCTTTTCAATAAGATAACCCTCCTGAACCTCAAAGACAAAATCTCCTGTTACTGTATTAACCTGACCTCCGCCCATCTTTTTAACAAAGAGACCTCTTTCTACAGTTCTTATTATCTCTTGAGGTGAGTCTTTGCCTGGTGCTATAAGGGTATTTGTCATCCTCGGAATGGGCTTATGTCTATAGGACTCTCTTCTTCCATTTCCTGTAGGAGCCACTCCGTCCTTCATTGAGGTTACTATATCATACATAAAATTTTTTAGCACACCCTTTTCCACAAGTAAAGTTTTCTGGGACACTGTTCCCTCATCATCGAACCTGAAAGAGCCCCTTTTGCCTTCAAGGGTTGCATCGTCTATTACAGTGATCAATTCTGATGCCACTTTTTGCCCTTTTTTTCCTGAAAATACAGAAAGTCCATTCTGACTCAGGTCTGCCTCAAGTCCATGACCTATTGCCTCATGAATCATTGTCCCTCCAGCCTCAGAGGAAATAACAACAGGCATCCTCCCAGCAGGTGCCTTTCTTGCCCTGAGCATCATGAGGACCCTTTTTGCTGCCTTTTCTGCAGCAGCAAAGGGATCTTCCCTCTCAAATATCTCAAATCCTGTAAGCCCTCCAATAGATTCATGACTTGCCTGTAGTTCTCCATCCTGTGAGGCTATGATATGTATTACAAAGGTGATATATGTCCTTTTATCCTCTGCAATCCTTCCTGAGGAATTAATAATCTTTATGTCTTTAACTGTATCGCCATAGGTTATGCTTACCTGCCTTATCAGGGGAGAGCATCTTGCGATTCTGTCTGCTTCCATGAGGATGGAAGTCTTTTTTTCTACAGAAACATCCTCAGGTCTTATAAGGATTGTGAAATTAATGGGTGATATTGCCTTTTCAATTGATATTATCCTTTCTTTATCTGTACTCATAGCAAGCCGTGACAGGTCATGAGCAAGGCTTATAATGGAATCACCCTTTAAGTCATTTGTATGGGCATAAAAGGTCTTGAAGTTTTTCACTATCCTTAAACCTGCACCGCTGTCAATACCTGTTGATATCCTTTCTATCTTCCCTTCTTCAAGGTGTATATGAAGGGTGGTTTTCTCTTCAATATATATATCGGCATAGTCTCCAGCAGAGGAGATTATTTTAATGGCCTTTTCAAGGATTGTATCGTCAATCATATTTTGATATTATATCATATGGTTACAGGTATAATAGCTGGAAGTGGACTTTATGATATTGCTGATTTTGAGACCATAGAGTTAAAAAGGATTGATACACCCTTTGGTGAACCCTCTGACCTTTACAGGCTTGGTAGGCTTGAGGGTCATGAAATTGTTTTTCTTCCAAGGCATGGCTCTCCACACAGGATACCTCCTCACAGGGTCAACTACAGGGCAAACCTATGGGGCTTTAAGGCCCTTGGTGTGGAGAGGATCATCTCTGTAAGTGCCACAGGAGGCATAAGCGAAAGACTCAGGCCTGGTGACATAGTAATACTTGATCAGATAATAGATATGACAGGAGGGACAAGAAAAAACACCTTTTATGATGAAGAGGTGGTTCATGTTGATTTCACAGAGCCTTACTGTCCTGAGATGAGGCAGTATTTTATCAAGGCTGCAGATGAATCAGGTCTTTCCGTTCAGCCAGGAGGGACCTATGTAGCTACGAATGGCCCCAGGCTTGAGACAAAGGCAGAGATAGCCTTTTTCAAAAGTATTGGTGCTGATGTAGTCGGGATGACAGCCATGCCTGAGGCTATTCTTGCAAGAGAACTCGAGCTCTGTTTTGGAGGGATTGCGGTGGTTACGAACTATGCAGCAGGCCTGTTATCAAAAAAGCTTACAACTACAGAGGTAATAGAAAATATGAAAAGCGCAAATAGAAATATCCTTGCCATTATAAAAAAAACACTTCCCTATCTTGAAAAGGAGCGACAATGTCCCTGTAAGGAGGCCCTGAAAGAGGCAAGACTCTAATGGAAACCATACTCATTGTAGAAGACAAGGAATCCATGCTCAGGATGCTGAGCGAGCTTTTCAAAGAAGAAGGCATGAATGTCCTTACAGCAAGAGATGGTCCTGAGGCATTAAGTAAAATAAGGGATGAAAAAATAGATATTATCCTTACAGACCTGAAGCTTCCTTCAATGGATGGTATAACTATCCTCAAAGAAGTAAAGACAATGGATTCATCCATACCAGTGATAGTGATGACTGCCTATGGCTCAATAGAGACTGCTGTGAATGCCATGAAACTTGGAGCTACTGATTTCATAACAAAGCCCTTCAATACAGATCATCTCCTTATGGTTATAAAAAGGGTTCTTGAGTCAAGGAATCTCTTAAGAGAAAACATGCTTCTTAAGGAAGAGACCTCAAGGCATATGCCTGTGATAATTGGTAAGAGTGCTCCTATGGTAGATCTCATGCAGAAGGTTCAAAGGGTTGCAAGGACCAAGACAACTGTTCTTATACTTGGAGAATCAGGAACAGGAAAGGAATTAATTGCAAAGGCTATACATTATTTAAGTGATAGGGCTGAATATCCCTTTGTCACAATAAACTGTGCAGCTATACCCAGGGAGCTTCTTGAGTCAGAACTTTTCGGCTATGAAAGGGGCGCCTTCACAGGTGCTGAGTCAAGGAAACTCGGGAAATTTGAACTGGCAGATAAGGGGACCATATTCCTTGATGAGATTGGTGAGATGGAGCTTTCGCTTCAGGCAAAGCTCCTGAGGATTATTGAGGATGGTGTGCTTGAAAGGATAGGTGGGCTCAAGCCTGTGGGAGTTGATGTGAGGATAATAGCTGCATCAAACAGGGACCTTGCCTCTGAGGTCTCAAAGGGAAGATTCAGGGAGGACCTTTTCTATAGATTAAATGTCTTTCCCCTTACTGTACCACCGCTCAGGGAAAGAAAAGAGGATATCCCTCTTCTTGTGGAATATTTTTTAAAGAAATTTTCTGCTGAACTCAAACAACCAGGGAAATCTATATCCAGAGAGGCAATGGAACTCCTCCTTTCTTATAACTGGAAGGGAAATGTGAGAGAACTTGAAAATACCATGGAGAGGGCCCTGATTCTTTCAGATGGTGATTCCATCAGACCTGAGCATATATCACTTATTCCTCAGGGCTCAGGGCCTGATAGACTCTTTGAACTTATCCCTATGGATGGAAGCCTTGAGGAGACCTCAAGGGCAGCCTTAAGGATTGCAGAATCAGAGAGGATAAAGAGGGCCCTTAAGGAAACAAAGGGAAACAAGTTAAGGGCAGCAGAGATCTTGAGAGTAAGTTATAAGACCCTTCTAACAAAGATAAAGGAATACAATCTGGAATAAGGAGGCCGGGATGGATGAAAATAGAATTGAGAATCCAGAATTGAGGGGGCAGAAGGCAGAACCTCTGCAGTCCCTTTCCGCATACAGGGGTCAGAGACCTGCCTGGTGTCCTGGGTGTGGTAATTTCGGCATACTTGAGGCATTCAAAAGGGCAATGCTTGAGCTTGCCATAAAACCTCATGAATTTCTGATTGTCTCAGGTATAGGCCAGGCAGGAAAATTTCCTCATTACCTAAGATGCAATACCTTTAATGGGCTTCATGGAAGGACGCTACCTGTTGCTACAGGGATAAGACTTGCAAATCATGAATTGCCTGTATTTGCAGTGGCAGGAGATGGTGATTGTTATGGTGAAGGTGGGAATCATCTTATTCATGCCATAAGAAGGAATGTGAACATAAAACTCCTTGTCCATGACAATCAGGTATATGGGCTTACAAAAGGTCAGGCCTCTCCAACAAGTCTTGAGGGAATGATCACAAAGGTTCAGACCTATGGAGTAATTGCAGAACCACTCAATCCAGTTAGTCTTGCAATAAGCCTTGACTGCTCCTTTGTTGCCAGGGCCTTCGCAGGTGACATTGAACATTTAAAAGAGATAATAAAAGAGGCAGTAAGGCACAAGGGATTCTGCCTTATTGATATACTTCAGCCCTGTGTGACCTTCAATAAAATTAACACCTATGAATGGTATAGACAGAGGGTTTACAAGCTTGGTGGCGACTATGACCCTTATAATAGATACCTTGCCTTTCAAAAATCCCTTGAATGGGGTGAGAGGATCCCCATCGGCATAATATTTAAACATGATAGACCTGTTTTTGAGGATCGCATCCCTGTTCTTAAAGAAGGTCCTGATGTTAAAAGACCTCCTTTAACTGATATAAAACCCTTATTAGAGAGATTTTATTAATGATTTGACAAACCTTATTCAGTCAATGTTCAAGATAGGCTGTTGTGGATTTCCTGTATCAAAGAAAAGGTATTTTGAGAGCTTCAAGGTAGTAGAGCTTCAGGAGACCTTCTATCAGATTCCTTCCACTGAACTTGCCAGAAAATGGAGATATGATGCACCAGAGGACTTTGAATTTACCCTCAAGGCTTGGCAACTCATAACCCATGAGCCTAAAAGTCCTACCTATAGAAGATTAAAGATAAAGATACCTGAAAAGAAAAAACAAGCCTATGGCTTCTTTAAGCCCACTGAAGAGGTCTTCAGTGCATGGCAAAGCACTTCAGAGATAGCAGGAATACTCAGGGCAAGGGTCATAGTCTTTCAATGTCCGGCAAGCTTCATGCCCTCTCAGGAGAATAAAAAGAACATGGAGAGATTTTTTAAGAACATCAACAGGCATGATTTTATCCTTTGCTGGGAGCCCAGGGGAGGCTGGTCTCAGGAAGATATAAAGTCCCTCTGTAAGGAGCTTGACCTTGTCCATGTGGTTGATCCTTTCAGGGCAGAACCTCTTTATGGCAGCATCATCTATTACAGACTTCATGGCATAGGAGGCTTGAGATATAAATATACTGATGAGGACCTGAAAAGGCTCCATGACCACTGCCCTGAGGACAGGAGCCTTTATGTAATGTTTAATAATGTTTTTATGTTTGATGATGCACTGAGGTTTAAAGATTGCATTGCCCTAAGAGAAAAGCGATAGGGCAGGTCAGAATAACATATTGACACCCCAATTTTTTACTTGGTATCATAAACCTATGAAGGCACTGTAGGGAGGTCTTATGCAAACTGTTGAAGAGAGGGTCTCTAAGCTTGAGCATGTCCTTGAGGAGTTTATTAAGGCCATTGGCATTGAGTTCAATAAGCTCTATAACTCCCAGATGAGGACAGAAGAGGGACTACAAAAGTTAGAGGAAAGTTTTGCCAGACAGTCAGAAGCCCTGCGTATCTCACAAATGAAAACAGAAGAAGAACTGAGGGAATTCAAGGAGGAGATGAGGCTTTTCAGAGAGGAGTCTGAGAGAGACAGGAAAGCCCTCCATGAGGAGATGAGGGAATTTAAGGAGGAGATGAAGGCATTCAGAGAGGAGATGCGCGAAGAAAACAAAAGGATGAATAAGAAGTGGGGAGAGATATCCAATAAACTTGGCACAATAGTAGAGGACATCATATACCCAGCCCTCAGACCTGTCATAAGGCAGTATTTTAACTGTGACCCCTTGCACATGGCAATGAATATAGAGCGGAAAAAGGCAGGACTGAAAGGAGAGTTTGATGCCATTGTGGAGTGTGAGGATATGGTCTTTCTTGTTGAGGTAAAGTCAACACCGAGGACAGACTACATAGATGACTTCAAAGACGACAAGGTAGAAAGATTTAAAAAACTGTTTCCTGAATACAGTAACAAAAGACTTATCCTTATCTTTGCATCCCTGAGGCTTGAGGAAAAGACAGTTGAGTACCTCACACAGAACCGTATCTATGCCATGGCTTATAGGGAATGGGAGTATATGGATATACTTAATTTTGATGCCTTTCAATCCATTTCCAGCTGAACCATTGCCCAAAATAGTAAATTTTCTGACAAAATTTGTCAATCAGGAAAGGGCTTTGATAAAAAAATTCTAATAAATCAATATAATTATTGTTTTCAATACTGGGCACGGATATTGCTTAAAGAAATATTAGACTAAAAAAACAAAGGGGGTGATAAATAAAAAGGTTAAGAACGAGAAGATTAAAAAGAGGCACTCAGGCTGGCATTGCCAGCAATAAAAAACTTAAAAAAGGAGGTATAAGATGTATAAGGTCTTTGAGGCAGTATCAAAGAAGAAGAGAAGCGAAAAGGGTTTTACCCTGATTGAGCTCCTCGTGGTCGTGGCGATTATTGCGATTCTGGCATCCATTGCAATACCACAGTTTGCGGCTTACAGAACGAAGTCTTACAATAGTGCAGCTGAGAGTGACCTGCGGAACTTTAAAACAGTGATGGAAGCTGAATATGCAGACAGCCAGGCATATCCAACTATAAACTAATGGAAGCAGGATTATGTAGACAACCAGCAATATCCAAATCCTTAAAAAGGAGGTATAAAAATGCGTAAGATTAGTTTAATACTTATAGTCTCCCTATCCATTTTGTTCGTCGCATCTTTTGCTTTTAGTGCATCCATAACAGCCAAGACTACCATTGGCTCTACGGGTTTTACCCCTTCTAATAAGGTTACGGTTGAGGTAATGAGCAATGCAACACAATTTGGAGCAACCTCTGCACATCTTAATGGAAATGCCCAGTATGGGACTTGCGGAGGCAGTGGCCTAGCTGCCGCCTGTGATCCAGCAAAAATTTATAAAACTGTGTATACTCATCCTGGCGGGAATTATGCTAATCCAACAGATCCAAGTTCAAATGGTAGCCATGTAGCAAATTGGACAGCCTTATAAAAGGTTTCTGTATGCTAAGGGGAAAGTTAACCTTTCCTCTTAGCACTATCATATATAATTCAAAGGTGGTGATTTGAGTTTTTATAGATGGATTGTCCTACCAATCACTATAATCCTTCTCTATTATTCCTCCCTCTTTTCAGAACTTTGTATTATTGATGATGATACATTAATTAATTCTTTAAGGGGTGTTAAGGGTCTTGACTTTAAAGCCCTCTTTATCCCTGATGCTGACAGGGGGGGTTATTACAGACCTGTACTTATGCTGAGCTTCATCCTGGAGAGGCACCTCCATGACCTTCATTTACCCTTCATGCATCTGATGAATATCCTGCTTCACTCTTTTAATTCAATCCTTGTATATCAGGTTGTCTTGAGGATTCGGAATTCTCAAAAGGTTGCCCTTTTTACAGCCCTTGTTTTTGGTATCCATCCACTTGCTACAGAGTCCGTTAACTGGATATCTGGCAGGACGGACCTTCTTGCAGGCACCTTTGTTCTACTTAGTTGCCTATTCATCATCCTTTACAGGGAATCATTCAGGTTTTTTTACATCCCTCTTTCTATAATAAGCCTTATCCTCGGGATGCTTTCAAAGGAAGTAGCAGTAGGCTTTCTTCCAGCAGCGCTTCTCTTATTTATAGCAAAAAGAGATGAGAAGAATTCTCTTAAGGACTTAATAGTTGTAAGCCTCTTTGTCTTAGCAGCAGGCTTAATTTATTATGTCCTCAGAGACCTTACCTTTAATCCTGACCCAAGGATCAAACGTACTTTTCAGATGATTCAGCGTGGTGATAGCCATGTATGGTATCAATTCCTTGCAGGAATAGGATTTTATATCAAGAAGATATTTGTGCCCTATCCACTGAATGTTGCAATCACTGAGGTTGACCCTCTTTACGGACCACTTCTCGGGATACCCGCATTGCTCCTTTCCATATTCTTCCTATATAGAAGGACGGTTCTTTCCGTCCTTTTTATAACAGGTCTCTTTTTGATACTGCCATCATTACCACTCACCCTTTCCCAGATAGCCTGGACACCCTTTGCTGAGAGATATGCCTATCTTCCAATGGCTTTTATACTTATGGCATCAATCCTCTGGCTTGAGAGGAATCTAATCTTTCCATCTCCAATGATCAGAAATATTGTTGTTTCTCTAATTATCTTATGCCTTTCCATATATACCTTTTCAAGAAACCTTACATGGCAGAGTAATTACAGTCTAATTCAAGACACCATTAAAAAATCTCCTGACTTCAAAGAGGCTCAATTACTATGGGGAGGGCTCTTGATGAATGAAAAGAGATACGATGAGGCTATATATTATTTCAAAAAGGCCTCTGAACACTTCTTCTTCGGATACGATGAGCGGCCTGATCTTTATATGGCAGAGGCATATCTTTTAAAGGGCGACATGATAGAGGCATCAAGGCTGGTTGATAGGATATTGCAAAAAACAAAGGGTAAATCCATTAATGCATTAAAACTGAAACTCAAACTCCTCTACAGGGAAGTCAACTATAATTCTAACAGACTGAGTGAATTAAAGGTTACAGGTAACAAGCTTTTTGAACTAACCAATGACCCGATGATCCTTTATGAAATCGGAAAGGTTTATATTTACCAAAATAAAGTTAAGGAGGCTAAGGAATTTTTTTGTAAGGCCCGTGAAAAATTTGCCCCTCAAGACCCATACAGGTCTTTTTCTGATAGGTTATGTAGAGGTGGACGATGATGAGGGTTGCATTATTGGAAAAATCTTATAATATAATCATAGTCTTATGCCTCACAGTCCTGCTCTTCAGGAAGAGGGAATTGGTTTGAAAAGGAGGTGACTTACCATGGATTCAAAAGAAGAGGGTTTTACCTTGATAGAATTACTCGTTGTTGTGGCAATAATCGCCATCCTCGCTGCCATTGCTATACCACAGTTTTCAGCATACAGGATAAGGATATACAATGCTGCAGCAGAGTCAGATATAAGGAACCTGAAGACCTTAATGGATGCATACTATTACGACTATAACCAGTATCCTGATTAAATTATATGCGACGCCTTAAAACGAGAAAAAAGGGGTCAGGTCTTGAAATATCAGTTTTTAAATTCTGTTTCCTTTAATGCTTTACTTACCGTTGTATAATGCACCTTTAGATAATCTGCAATCTCTTTTAATGAATACCCAAATTGTGTTATCGCCTCATGTATCTGCTTATTTCTTGCCCGCTTGGATTCTTTGATATAGTCGCAATAATAACAAAGACTTCTGAAAAGGCCGGTCTGTTGCTTTTGATTCACGCCTTTCTCTATTTACCTGACCAAGGAGAACAAATCGGCTTCATTTAAATATGGTATAATTGTTTGTGAGATCAAGAGATGCGAGGGGTAATATGAGGAGCAACAAGAGATGTATCTCAAGCCTGTTTTCTTCTTGCGAATCAAATACTAAGATTGATTTTTGGTAATAATTTACATGACAAAAAGGAGGACTAAAGATGCCGACAGTTATAGAGGACAAGAAAGTAAGTGATATGACCATTGGAGAACTAAAGAGGCTTATCAGGGAAGTTATTTATGAACTCATCGATCCAGATTATGGTCTTGAGCTAAGACCCGAGATAGTAGAAGAATTAAAAGAATCCATGAAACAAAAAGAGAGAGGTGAAGGCATTCCATTAGAAGAAGTGAAGAAACAATTAGGGCTTAGATAATGTACCGCATAATTATCCTGCCAAAGGCCATTGAAGACCTCTCAAGGCTCGATAAACCAATAGCACAAAGAGTTGTAGACAAACTTACATGGATGGCTGAACATATTGAAAATATAACGCCCTTGCCCCTCAGAGGTAGCCTTTCGGGATTTTATAAGTTAAAAGTAAGCGATTGGCGCATCATTTATGAAATCAATCATGACGAAAAAGTCGTCACCGTTCATAAAGTGGGGCATAGAAGAGAGATTTACAGGTGAATATTTTCGAATGCAGTCTGGGTCAGGTCTTGAAATATCAGTTTTTAAATTCTGTTTCCTTTAATGCTTTACTTACCGTTGTATAATGCACCTTTA
>JBKBPW010000014.1:0-26554 GCA_046292975.1 Thermodesulfovibrionales bacterium | reverse complement strand
ATGGGGATTAAAAAGCTTACATTAAGGTGTCGCAATAAAGGCCTTTCGGCATACCCCCTATCTCTATCGGCAAATTTCGGTTTATTATTAAGATTGTAATCTGCCCATAGGAATAGTAAGGTGAACGGGTGAATAGGCCTCTTCATCAATTCACCGCTTCACCTATTCACCTTTTTTAATAAAACAGACGAATATCGGACGAATTCATTTCCACGTTCTTGCCAATAGGTATTCCATTTTTTATCGGGTTTCAAAAGCCTTGGCCTTTTGACCCTTATATTTAAATCTGTTATATTTGATATATAAATTGTTCATATGTCCATATATTTTATAAAATATGGACATGAGAAAAACTAAAGAAGAAGTTTGTGAGATTACTTATGTTGACAAGAAGAAGGTCTCTTCTGTCAAAAAGAATTGGAGATATATTTATTGTGAGGCCTGGTGAGTCTATCGCAACAGATGGAATTATTTTAAAGGGAAGCTTTAGTGTCAACGAGGCACCGGTGACTGGTGAGTCCATCCCTATTGAGTGTTGCAATTGCAGTTATTGCACACGAGGGTTCTGAGCTTCTTGCAGTTGCTAATGGGCTGCGCGTGGCGAGAGATTGATTAAGTCATTAATTAGCGCAGTAGAGCAATAGAGCAGTAGGACATCATGGTAAAATGAATTAATTCATTATTCCTTATAAAAACTACTGCTCTATAATTAACCATAATTTCCTGCTGCTCTAAAATATGACGATTTTTGGGGATCCCCTTTCTGATGCTCTGTTGCCTGCTGCACTATATTTGCCTGAAGGAAGAAAAATGGTCAGAAGCCTTTAAAAAAGATTTACTCTTTTGTATAATAATTAAAATTTATCAGAAAGGGGGTGACGGTATGTTTAAGAAGACTGTTGCATGGTATCTTGTAGTTGCAATGTTTATTATTGGTATCGCTCCAAGACTTGAGGCAGCCTTTACACCATCTCAGGCTATCAGCCTCGCCACCACAGACAGGAATGCTGACCTTGAGAGGATTCAGTCTGTGCTGGAACAGAAGATCATAAAGCAGAGACTCCATGATCTCGGTTTTACTGATGAAGAGATAAAGGCAAGGCTTTCTGAACTCAGTGATCACCAGATACATGCCCTTGCTCAGCAGATAGATGACCTCAGGGTTGGTAAGGATGACGCCCTTGGAGTGGTCATAGCCCTTTTAATAATAGCCATTCTTATAGTGGTGCTCCTTCAGCTCATGGGGCACAAGGTAGTAATTACAAAGTAGATAACGGTTAAATAGATTGAAAAACTCGATCGGAGGCTGGGGTTAATAATGAGAAAGATTGTCTTACTATTAATCTCAGCCTTTATTTTTTCCTGTGTGACAAAGTCTGCCCTGGTTGGAGATTCTGTTATCCTTGACATCCCTTTCTACCAGCAGTCTCAGTATGAATGTGGCCCGGCATCACTTGCCTCTGTAATTAATTACTGGAATAGAAAGAGAGGGGCTGAAGAAATTACAGTAGAGGAGATTGTTAATTCTATTTATAGCCCTGGTGCTCGTGGAGTACTTGGAATTGACCTTGAGATTTACGCAAGGAATAAGGGGTTTTCAACCTTACAAAAAAGAGGTAACTCTGAGGAGCTGAAGGGCCTTATTGACAATGGGATCCCACCAATTATCCTTGTTAGTTATGGATTTTATGTCTATCAGCTGGATCATTTTCTTGTGGTAAAAGGATATAATGAAAAGGGTATAATAGTTAACAGCAAAAAACCTGATGAATTTATTTCTTACAGGGAACTTGAAAGGATATGGAAGAGGACAGGTTACTGGATGCTTGTGATAAGACCGTAATGCATGATGGATTTTTAACCCACCACTCATCATGGATTACTCACTACTCATTACGGATTACGAATACATTACTGCTGTTCATCACAGTTGTTTTGATTCTTAGCTCCTGTAGCCTTCCAAGGATTATAATTCTCAGAGACCCTCTCAGCCCTGAGGAGCATATAAATCTTGGATTGAGCTATGAGGAAAAGGGTGAGTATGATGCTGCCCTCAGGGAATATGAAACTGCAGCAAAGCAGTTGGCGATTGCTTATTTTTACATTGGAAACCTTTATTTTAAAAAAGGTGACTTTGACAAGGCAGAGAAGGCTTATAAAAAGTCAATAAAGAAGACCTCTGATCCAAGGGCAATGAACAATCTTGCCTGGCTTTATTATACACTCAATAAAGACCTTGACAGGGCAGAAGAACTTGCAGAGGAGGCTCTAAAACAGAACCCTGATAATCAGGACTTTATAGATACACTTAATAAGATAAAAGAAAGGAGGCGAAATTGGCAGAAGGAATAAACTGGCTTTCTGAGAGAGCCAGGCGGATTCAGCCATCTCCAACACTTGCCATTGATTCAATGGCAAAGGCTATGAAGGCTGATGGCAAGGATGTTGTAAATTTTGGTGTCGGCGAGCCAGATTTTGACACGCCAGATAATATTAAAGAGGCCGCTATCAGGGCTATAAAGGAAGGATTCACAAGATATACCCCGGCATCAGGAATTATTGAACTGAAGGATGCAATAATAGAGAAACTTAAGAGGGACAATGGCCTTTCCTATAGTAGAGATGAGATTATCGTCTCCTGCGGGGCAAAGCATAGCCTTTACAATATCGCCCAGGCGCTTTTTGATAAAGGTGATGAGGTCTTAATCCCTGTTCCTTACTGGGTATCCTATCCAGAGCAGGTTGCACTTAATGATGCTAAACCTGTATTTGTAAAGACCTTTGAGGAGGATTCCTTTATTCTTAAACCAGAGGTACTCAGTGAGTGTATTACAAAAAAGACAAAGGCACTTATCCTTAATTCACCATCCAATCCAACAGGTACGGTTTATACAAAAAAGGACCTTGAGGCTATAGCGGAGATATGTTTGAGACATAATATATTTATCATATCAGATGAGATTTATGAAAAGCTGATTTATGATGGAAATAAACATATAAGTATTGCCTCCCTTGGAGAAGAGATTAACAAGAAGGTTATAGTTGTTAATGGTATTTCAAAGGCCTATGCAATGACAGGATGGAGGATTGGCTATGCAGCAGGTCCACGGGAGATTATCAAGGCTATGGCAGCAATACAGAGTCAATCTACATCAAATCCTACATCAATAGCCCAGAAGGCTGCGGTGGAGGCATTGAAGGGGCCTCAGGATTCCATCAAAAGGATGGTTGAAGAATTTGACAGGAGGAGAAGATTCATTGTTAATGAGTTAAGGACAATACCCGGTATCTCCTGTATCATGCCTGCTGGTGCCTTTTATGTATTTCCAAAAATTGATGGTCTTTTTGGTAAAAAATGTTCAGGATATGTGATTGAGAATTCTTCTGCGCTTTGCATGTATTTATTAAAGGAGGTCTCTGTTGCGACAGTTCCAGGAAGTGCCTTTGGAGATGATAGATATATAAGGCTTTCCTATGCCACATCAATGGACAATATCAAAAGGGGTCTTCAGAGGATAAGAGGGGCAATTGAGAGGCTCAGATGAAATCAGGTTATGTCTCCATATCTGGAAGACCGAATGTGGGGAAGTCCACCCTTCTTAATACAATCCTTGGTCAGAAGGTCTCCATTGTTACAGAAAAACCTCAGACCACAAGAAACAGGATTATAGGAATCAAAAATATGCAGGATGCCCAGATAATATTTATTGATACCCCTGGCATACACAGGCCAAGACACAAACTTGGTGAGATAATGGTGAAGGAGGCAAGAGATGCCATAAAGGATGTGGATATTGTTCTTCTTATGGTTGAGCCATGGGGTCTCGGCAATACCCCAGGAATACATCCTGAGGTAAATGATATATTAAAGATACTCAGGTCTGCTGATTTCTCCGAAAAGACGGTGATACTTGCAATAAACAAGATAGATAAGATAAAAAAACCAGAACTCCTTCCCCTTATAGATGAATATAATAAACTTTTCAGTTTTAAAGAAATAGTACCCATATCAGCCCTTTATGGTGATGGTGTGGATGAGTTACTGAGATTGTTAGTTGAGAATCTTCCAGAAGGTCCACCCTATTATCCCACTGATCAGGTCACAGACCAGGTGGAGAGGTTTATAGTGAGTGAACTTATAAGAGAACAGGTGATGAGATATACAGAAGAAGAGGTTCCCCATTCTGTTGCTGTGGAGATAGTTGACTGGAAGGAGCGTGAAAATGGTTTAATAAATATATCTGCAAACATATATGTTGAAAGGGATAGCCAAAAGGGTATAATAATAGGTAAGGGAGGACAGAGATTGAAATCCATTGGTACCGAAGCCAGGAAGAACATTGAAGGTCTTCTCAACACAAAGGTCTTTCTGGAATTGTGGGTGAAGGTAAAAGAGAGATGGCGGGATAATATCAATGTACTAAGAGAGTTGGGGTTTAAATAACATGCTTATTCAGATGAAGGTAGAGGGGCTGCTCTTTGATCCAAGAAGCAATATGTATATCCTTCTCCTCAAGGAGATTGATGGCACAGCAACCCTTCCCATATGGATTGGAAAACCAGAGGCGGATTCCATTGCCCTTGCCCTTGGAAGGGTGGTGACCCCGAGACCATTGACCCATGACCTTGTAAAAAACATCCTTGATGGTCTGAGGGTGAGACTCCTGAGGGTGGTTGTAACAGAGATTATTGACAATACCTACTTTGCCCTTATTTATCTGCATGATGGCCACAGGGAGATTCCTATTGATTCAAGACCCAGTGATGCTGTTGCAATTGCCTTAAGGACTAATTCTCCAATACTTGTTGATGAGAGTGTCCTTGAAAAGAGGAGCAAGGACGAACTTGAAGAGTGGCTCAGGAATCTCAAGCCAGAAGATTTCGGAAATGTAATGTAGATGCTTATAAGGACGAAGGCTATTGTTCTTAAGAATCTTGCCATACAGGAAGCAGACCTTATAGTTACATATCTTACAGAAGAACTGGGTCTTGTAAAGGCCTTTGCAAAGAGCCCCCGCAAGACAGGTAGCAGATTCGGCAGCAGTCTTGAGCCCTTTTCCTTTGTAAGGGTATCTCTTTTTGGTAAAGAGGGAACCAACCTTTTAAGGATAACAGGCTCAGATATTATTGAGCCCTTTCAGGAGATAAGGGAAGACCTGAAGAAGGTCTTCTCACTTGCACCCGTCATAAACATTACAGAAAGGCTTCTCCCTGAAAAGGAACCTGAAAAAAAGAGTTTTTCTCTCCTGCTTTTTACATTAAGGCATATCAGGGATGCAGGACCTGAGGCCTCGGTGATTCTCAGCCTTTATTATATGGTAAGATTTCTTGATCTTCACGGTTTTTCTCCCAAACTCGATCACTGCACAGGCTGCAGCCGCGATACAGCCACATATCATATCTCCCATGGCTCTCTTTATTGTTCAGACTGTGCCTCTCAATATAAGGAACATGGCTCAGTCTCTATAAAGATCTCTGAAGGAACAAAACGGCTTTATCATGCCCTTCTTCAATGGAATATTAAGAGTATCCTGAGGATAAAGGTATCTCCCCTTATACTTGATGAATTGATTCAACTTCTTCAGGAGCACATAAGATACCATGTTATTCAAAGAGGATCACCTCCACTGTTTCACCTTCAGCAACTCCAAGCCTTTCCTCAGGTATGACAACGATACCTGAGGCATGTACGAGTGTTGTTATAAGCCCTGATTTTCCAAAGACTGGCTCTGCCAGATACCTTCCTCGATCTTCCATTATCTTTACCCTTATAAAATCTGTCCTTCCCCCAGATGAAGGGATGTTTTTTGTAAGGATTGCCCTTATGGTCTTCGGGATATCTGGTGAGTTATCTCCCGCAAGCCTCTTAATAACAGGTTTTATGAAATTTAAAAAACATACAGTAGCTGCTGCTGGATGACCTGGTATACCAAAGACAGGCACATTATTTACAATCCCTGCTATTGTTGGTTTTCCTGGCTTCATTGCCACACCATGAAAGACTAACCCCGGGCTTCCAAGCTCATCTATTGCCCTTGCTGTAAAGTCCCTTGTTCCAACAGAGCTTCCACCACTTATAAGGACAATCTGTGAGGTCTCACAGGCCCTTTTAATGGTGTCTTTGATCAGGGCATAATCATCACTGATGATGCCCATCCTCAGAGGTAAACCACCCGCCTCAATAACAAGACCTGCAAGATTGTAGGAATTAATATCACGCACCTGTCCTGGAGCAGGTTTTTTCTGTGGAGGGATTATCTCATCACCTGTTGAGATTATGGATACAATGGGTTTTTTATAGACCTTTATCTCTGTTATTCCAAGACCTGCAAGGGCACCTATGTCCTGGGGTCTCATTTTATGACCCCTTTTAAGAACCAGCTCACCTTTTTTTATATCCTCATCCCTTTTTATGACATTTTCACCTGGGGCCACAGGTCTCAGTATCTCTATGAGCCTTTCATCCACAGGTGCTGTATGCTCGAGCATAATGACAGCATCACTTCCTTCAGGAAGCATCCCGCCTGTTGGTATCTTCATGACCTTTCCCCTGGAAAGCCCTGAGGATGGTCTTTCACCCATCTTTATCTCTCCTGCCACTTCAAGATAAAGGGGCATCGTCTCAGAGGCACCAAAGGTATCAGAGCTTATTACTGCATAACCATCCACACTTGAACGATCAAAGCCTGGAAGGTCCTCCTTTGAATAGATATCCTCTGCAAGGATTCTTGAAAGACTGTTCTCTATAGAGACCTTTTCAGATTCAGGGGTTATATCAGGAAGGTGTTCAAGTATCCTCTGGAGGCCCTCCCGTACAGAGACAGCCCTTTGCCTTCCGAGCATCTCCTTCATAATTAAAATTCTATGAAGGGTTTTTTCCTGGTAACCCTGGAACGGTCTTCTTTGATCAGGACATCAAGCATCCTGTCAAGGGATTCTTCATGGAGTTTTTTTATCTCCTTTGACCAGAGTTCTGGAGGTGGGGTGGATAAATTTCTATTAAGGATGGATAGATACATAAGCCCCTTAAAAAGCCTCTTATTTGTCTTGAAAGAGAAAATAGCACTTTCAAGACATTCCTTCAAAAACATATCATTCCTTTTTTGTATTTTTCTATTTATTGTGACTGCCTCAAGCCAGTATCTTGTATCTATGAGCCTGTCTGCCCGAAGTTCAAGGACTGTATGGTTAAGGCCTATCTTTGAGGCAAGGTCTTCATGGGCAACTGTGTCAGAGGCGAGATGACAGAGATAACCATATACAAAGGCCTTCTGGGAATTATCCTCTGCCCTTTCAAGCATATCAAAACCCACTGACCAGTTGTGGGAATTCTTTTCAGGTGGAAGGAGTCCCTTTGCAAAGATTATATCTGCCACTATATTTCCATAGAGAAAGTCCTCCCTGTATCTTGAAAGAAGATAAAAGAGATTGGCGGGAAGGATAGTGGAGAGATAAAAGACCTCATTGCCGAGGTATATGTGTGTAAGGGGTCCCCAGGCAAAGGCACTATCAGGAATAAAAATAATACCTGCGATAAAGAATACCCAAAAGGACATGGTATATAATAGCTCAAGAGTCTTATAAAAATCTATTAATTTTTTCTTTCAGCCCTTCTTGTTTTAAGCACAAGAAGGACAATATTGCCGGTTGCAAAAAATATCCCTCCAAGGAGTGCAGGTATTGCCCCTGGCTCCCTGCTTATCTCCACTATTGCCTGTTTTACGGGATAGGGACTGGCTGTCTTCAGATAAAGTCCTGTGCCTTTATGAATAAAGGGTTTATTTGGTATTACAGTATATCTGAGGTCTTGACTGGAAGAATGATGAATGACCTCCATACCCGTATCTGTTATGTATCCAGCATTATCATGCCTTATGATTATCTCTTTTATCTCTACAATAGAACCATCAGTTAATCTCAACCATGTGCCTTCTCTAACATTGAATAATTCCCTGTAACCACCGTAGGAACTCAAAAGATGTCCCAGAAAGATAAAGAGGACCCCGAGGTGCATTATCTGTGGAGCAATGATGAGCAGGAAATTGGTCTTTTTATATTTCTTAATTATTGAATCAGCACTGCAGAGCAGGGTATTCACTGCGAGCATGGCTATTACTGTAATAGAAAGTATCAACCACCAGGAAATTTGAAATGGCACCTCTTTTAACCAGTAAAAAAGAGGCATTACATAAAGAAGGCCAAAGGCTTGATCAGAAGGCATTATAAAAGCACCTGCAATAAGCAACAAAAGCAGGATAAGTAGAAGGACAATGCCTGTGTTAAGCGAAAACAATATCTTCACTCCTGCCTCCATGGCAATATTAAAATGAATGGGAACTCTTCATAAGAAGGCTCACACCAAGATATGTGAAGATTACAATTCCGAAACCAGCCATACCCATGCTCACATAAAATCTCTGCCATTTCTGGCCTTTCAGTCTTAAATGAAGATAGAGGCTATAAAATAACCACAGAATGGTTGTCCACAATTCCTTTGGAGTCCAAAGCCAGTAGGAGCCCCAGGCATAATAGGCCCAGATGCCACCTGTTATCATTGAAAAGGAAAACAGACTGTATCCCATGAGTATGGACTTATATTGTATATCTTCCATGGTCATATTTTTGCCTTTAAGGTTTACCATACCTGATACAAGCCCGATGCCGAAAAGTGAATAGGCAATGAATGCGGTTATTACATGGAGTTCAAACCAGAATGTCCTGAGCACAGGAGGTAGAGGTGCATTCAAGGGCTCAAAACCCAGTGCTGATGCTGTAAATATACTGGCCATAATAGCTGTTAATATATAGGGTAAGCTTTCTCTAACTCTATAATACTCAAAGATTATTACCATAAGTGCCACAGAGGCTGCAAATAAAACAAGGGTGTCATGAGGTCCTGTTATCGGAAGTCTTCCAGCAGCCTTTCCTCTTAAAAAGAGATAAAGGAGTTCAAGAAGAACTCCCGCATAGAGCAGCCTCTTTTTATAGAGGCCTCCAAGGTAAAGCAACAATGATAAATAAAGAAGGCCCAGCACAGGATATTATAATATTTTCCTTCCATGGATGTTGTAGAATGCGGCTTATCAAAATATCTTAATATGGATTGAGCCGATTTACCCTTAAAAACTCTTCGGGAGTATTATAAACAGTGAGAAAAAGAGGGGTACCAGCAAACGAAAGGGGTGAAACGGGTCCAACAGTCATAAAAGCATACTGTCTGGATGCAATATCAAAAGCACTGTGTGGGTCACGAAACGATTGATAGAGTTTAAGAGCATCGGGGTCGCCACCAGCAATTTCTTTTAAAGCCATAAATTCTGTCCCCAAAGCTAGACCAAAACCAAAAAAGAGGATTCTCAATTGTCCAATGATTTCTTTATGTAAACTTGAGAGGGTTTGACTAATAAACATCCATCCCAGACCATATTTTCTTGTAGTTCTTACAGCATCAAGAAGTGAAAGTCTTACGCTTTCCTGTTTTTCATTTTCCATTTTTTCCCTTGGAGCTAATCTATGGGCTTCATCTAATATTACAAGAGTATTTAAAAATCTGTTTTCACGATAAGCACCTTCAGCCGAATAGGTTAGCCCGTCTAATAATCTTTTTATCACTAATGCTTGGACGGTATCATTCCAGAATAGACCTTCTGCCATTTCTCTAGATAAATCTATAATCACCACAGGTCTTTGAGTTCGGCTAAGATCAAAAGTTTGTTGTATAAGGCTATCAACGCTAATAGCACCTCTGCGATTTCTTCTGAATAATTCAGTTATTTGTCCCCAATAGTTATTGAAGAATTCATCTTGATTAACTTCATGGTATACTGTGTTGAATCTATCGCGAGATTGTGAACTTCTGTAAAACTGCATTTGAACTTTTTCATCGCCAAGAATTTGCCATGCACGATTAAAAGACTCACGTTGATATAAATTTTGTAAACTAATCTCTGCTCTTTGCAATCTTTCTGCTAAAATTTCTGAGGCCATTCTTCTATTATCTCCTTTTGGCATCGAGAGGCGTTCAAAGAAAGGAGATTCATAAAGGAGTTCACTAAAAAGATCCCATCTATCTAAAACCAACTGCCTAACACTTATAATTATCACCTCTTTCTCTAACTGCGAAAGAATGCTGGACAGATTCAAAGGAAAACCTTCTGCCCTTAGTTCTCCTCTTACGTCCTTTGAAAACTCACCTTGTGGATCTATAACAAATATAGCCATCTCAGGATACCTTGCATAGGCTAAGAGAATCATCTTTGCAAGGACTGATTTACCAGAACCAGTTTTGCCGAAGATCCCAAGATGATATGCCTCGCCAGCGCCGTGTGGTCCTGTTCCGAAATGTTTAAACCACATAGGTAGTCTCGGCGTTGACCCGTATACATGCCCCAAATAAAATATTTCGTCTCTGTATCGTTCTAATAAACTATCTAATATTGGGTCATTTGCTAAATAGATAGAAGTTCCGGTAGCTGGCACAGTGCCCAAAATACTTGGTTCAAATCTGTTGCCCTCGTCACTAAACACTGCACTTACTGTCATTTGACCAAGATGTGTGTCTTGTTGTCCACTTACAGGATTAACCTGTCCTCTTTGCCTAGCAAGAGACCTCATTGTTGGGTCTTCAAGCCAGATATTCTTAAGTTGAAGTTCTGTTATTTGTCCTAATGCATAGTGAGGTTTGCCATCCTGAGAAAATCTAAAGAGCGCGAGTTCTCCTACCAATTTTTTACCAACTGCAGTGCCAAGAATATCTAATGAAAGTTCACTGGTAGATGAAGGAGAGCCTATTGTCGCGATCCGTTCACTGGAGCTAATTAATTGTTCAATATTTGTTCTTTCATCACTCATAATTACCTCCCGCTTTCAGTTCTATAACCATGCATACTGAAAAATATCTCTCCTATATCTCCTTGATGTAATTCCGTCATCCTCCCCGTTGCTGCCTGTCTAAAAGCAGGAATAGCGCTTCCAAGATGTTTTACCATTCGGTCTGCTATGTAAAGAGGATACGGTTCCATAATACCTGGTGTTCCTGATTGATATTTAAGGCCTTGAAGTAATAATGCTATCCGAGAATCATTTGTGCCAATAGAAGATGCCATCTCAATCCTAAAAACCGGTGTCCAATTATGAGGTCTGTAATACATAACATAAATCCTATTTATTGCCGAAATGACTCCATCTTTTAATCTTTCAAGTTCTTTATCATCTAAAGGAATTCTTAAGTGCCAGGGCTGTTTGGGTTTCTCTAATGGGATTGGTGATGTAAATTCACCTGGTGATAAAATAGTGGTTAAAACTGCCCGGTCATCATAATGAGAAGGCCAATTAAACATTTTTCCTAATTCTCTTCTGCTGGTATATTTTGGTAAACTTACCCACAACTTGTCGGTTCTGGAGGATTCTAAAATAGTTTTATAGTCTTCAAGAAATCCTCTAAATCCTTCTTTTACTCTTTTACCAACCTCTGTTTGATTCTCCTCATTCTCCAATTCTAATATTTTATTTATTGCTTGATTCATATATATTAAGGGTGTTGTAAGAGAACCGTCTAAAAAAACTATATCATGAGGGGCTTTTGCTGCGAGTTCAAGTTCCATTTCCATCATTAATCCTCTAATAACTGTGCCTGTATCGGGGTCATGCTTCTCCGGATGAATAAATACTCTATGATGGGGCTTCTCCCAGTATCTTTTTTCAGAAGGTGGGGTTAATCCTTCAATCGCAACCGCAGCACAAGCGACAAAATCAATTGCCAAAAGTTTCTCAACAGCATAAGAACCATCTACCCCACAAGTCGTTGGTATCCCTGGATACCCAACTTCTGTATCTTGTTTCAGGACTTTCTGCTCTTGCAATTGTTCCCGCATTTTAGCTTTATTATCTTGGATTTCTTTAAAAGAATCATATAGCCTATCCCCAACTTGCTCACTCTTAGAAAGCATCTCTTCCACAAGTGCTTCTGGCAATTCAGCAAAAGGAGTTTGTTCAGTTTTTTCCATAATTAAATTCCCGCATATCTAATATTTTTATTCCTTAGTTGTTTTAAAAGATATTGCAGCCCATTTTTTGAGATTTCTGTGAAATTATTTTCTATTAATTGTTCAAACCTCTCATTTATCTTTTTACTCAAATTTTTCAAATCATCATCCTCATATAATTCATTAATTGACCAATTCTTTTTCCTTTTTAGCTTTCCCTGTTTTATAAGTAATAATTTTGAAAACAGACCTATTTTCAATATACAAAAGAGTGAAGTATATTCAGTATATCTCTCGTATCCCTCAAAATCTTTTTCTTGGAAAGAGATTCTTTCTCCAGAAGTAGTTTTTACTTCAATAGCATATTTTGGCTCTTCTACAATAATGTCTACACCTTCAACAAGATTTACATTCATCTTTTCCGGAGGGCAATTCAGTTCTTCATAGAAAGATAAAGCACAAAGACACTGCACTATCTTCCCAAAATTACTAGAGCCATATTTTTTAGATAGATCTTTTAGTTTATAATAAGTTTCCGTTTTCATTTCAGATTGTGACCTCTTTTATTTCTTTTATTTCGGGACCGTTTTGTGGATCCCATTTTGTAAATTCATAAATTTTCTTTTTCTTTGTTATTTTACTCTTAAGAAATTCAAAAAATTCTCTATCCATGGTTGAAATAATAAGATTTTTATTTTTGGAGACTTCTTCTAACACATCTACTAACTTCTCTTTTTCTTTGTAGCTGAGGCTTTGAGAAGGGTCGTCTAACATTACAAATCCAAAAGGCAAATTTTCAGATAAAGCCAAGAATATGGATAGTGCCAAGGCATTTAAATTCCCCTGACTTAAAATTGGAATGATATCTTTATTATTTTTATCCAGTATCTTGTAATCATTTCCACCCGTTTTTTTATCTCCTTCTATTTGAAGATTTACATCAATAGATGGATGCTCCGTTATTTTTTGGAAATATTTAGCAATCTTATCTTTTGCATTATCTATCTTGCTCTTTGCCTCTTCCCGTGAAGCTTCTTTAATTTTAGAGACTATTTCCCCTAAGGCGTGAATGAATTTTTTATACCTATCTGAACTCTCTTCTAAACTTTCCCATTCTTCAGTTGATTCTATCTTTCTTGCTTTTTCTTGACGGTCTTTATAATTTAAAATCTTATTCATCTTTTCAATAATAGATACTTCGTCGTCTATTTCGTTTAAGTTTTTCTGCTTTTCAGCAACCATATTTTCAAGTTCCTTTAATTCTTTCTGGATTTCGTCTATTTTTCTCCCCAAAATTACGGCAGGGTCTTCGTCTTCCTTTATTTCTTCTCCTATTTCTTTTGAGATGTCCACAATTTTATTTTTTAATTTCTTTTCAGCGTCATCTACTTCTTTTTGAAGAGCAGCAAATTCCTTGAGGAGTCCTTCAATCCTTTCTTTCTCAACTTGTTTTGTTTTTAATTTATCTTCCAATTCTTTTAGAATTACTCTATATTTTTCTTCCCATTCTTTCTTTAGGTGTTCTAATAAATTCTCAGTTTTAACTCCACATACAGGACATACATCTTTATCTATACCTTCTTCTAAAAACTCAATTGCCTTCTCAATTATTGAGCCCTGCAAACTTCTTTGTTCTTTTTCTTTTTCTATTTTAATGATCTCTTCGCTTATTTTATTTTTCTTATCTTCAAGTTGCTGTTTATCACCATTTTTAGACTTGAATTCATTTAGTTTTTCTATCTTTTCGTTTCTTGAAAGAAAAAGGTTTTTATAATTTTCCAACAGGTTACTTAGAGCTCCCTGGTTTTTAAATAACTCCTTTTGTCTTTTTACATCTGGCATTTCACTTCTACATTTTATAATTTCACTTTTGATAGTTTCAATAAATTCGTTCACATCTGAGTCTGTTTTTAAATTGCTAAATTCTACAGTTAGGGAGATATCAAGTTTCACCATAAAATTGGTTAATTCTTCTTTAATTTTGTTTTTTAAATCTTCTTCTCCTTTTTTAGATATATCCTCTTCTTTCAATCCCCTTTGTTTGAGGTCATTTTTATTTTCATTTATTATCTTTTGCCATTCATCAACTTTCAGTTCTATTTCTTTTTTCTTATTCTCTAATTCTTTTTCTAATTTATCTCCTTTCTCTTTTTTAATAACTTCATTTATAACTTCTGCTAGGTTTGTATATTCGGATAGTCCCATAAGTCTATCAAATCCTTCATTTCTGGGCTTGGGTTCGTCCGTAACGATTGCTCTAATAACCTCTTGATGTTGATAAACTCCTGTCATAAAATCCTTAAATGAATATTTACTTAATAAATTTTTACAAGCCTCATCTGAAACATTAAACTCTTCTTCTGTTTTTTTCCCTTTTCGTTGCCATTTTCTTGATATTGAGGTTGATGAACCATCTTCCTTTTCGATTTCTATCTCTACAGAGGGGTCGTCTTCACTATTTCTGTTCTGCACTTCCCATCTTACTCTTTCTCTTATTCCTGTGTCCTTACCAATAATATCTTCCCCGTATAGACACCACTCAATTGCATTAAGGGTGCTGCTTTTGCCAGTTCCATTGGGGCCAAGAAGGATAGTAACAGGAGAGAACTCAAATATCTTTTCTCCTGTAAATCCTCTAAATGCCTTAACCTTTAGTTTCTTAATTTTCATAACGAACCTCCCAATTTTTCATCTATTTTTGCTATTTGAGCATTGAATTCATTTTCTATTGATTTCGCCTTTTCTTCAAGCAAGCTTTTTACCTTTTCCAACCCACCTTTCTGGAAGGCATCGTATATTTCCTCCCAAAGTCTCTGTTCTTCTTCACCGGTTAACAATTTTTTTACTTCATCTTTCATTTTCATACCTCCTTCAATATTTTTTCTACTTTTTTTTTAAAAAATTTATCAGCATTAAAATTTTTCCAATCAGGCATTCTTTCTGCTCTTGGCAATGCCCACCTTTCTTTCCAGTAATCAACTAACTTATCAAAAGGACGGTCAAACCAGTGAGGTTCTTCATTTTTGTGAATGACCTGTTTTAAATTCTTCACAAGTGGAAATAAATAAAATTCTCGCTTAATGCCGTGATATTCATAATTTGATAGTCCCAATTCTTTTAGTCCGAGACTTATTAGTTTAAGTTTTCGTGACGGACCATGCCCGTATCCTCTTGCAATATCAATTCCTTTTCGAGATAAAAATTCTAAAATGCCTTGGTATAGTTTTTCAGGAATATGAAATGTTCCTGAACCTTGAGTATAACCAAGTGAGATTGCTACAATCTCTCCGTTGTATTTTAATCGATTATATATGCTACTTTTGCCAAAAGCACTTGTAGTAGTAATAAATAAAAGTTCTGGTTCCAATACTCGGCGTCGCAAAATTGTTATAGCCTCAGTGTATTTCTTTCTGTATGCATCTCTTATCTCATTGCAAGTTAGAGTAAGAGCAACCAGCTTCCCACCCAATAATTCATTGTAAGGCGGTAAAGCACCAACTCTCTGGGCATTCATTGATTTATTTACCCATATATCTAATTCATCTTTAGGGATACCGAGGTAATTATCCCGAACAGACATTTTCAGTATAGGGCTTTGTAAACAGATGAGGCCAAATGGTGCGTCATGTGCTTTATCCCACAACAGAAATCTCATCTGGCGGCCATATGAGCGCTGAAACGGAATATTCCACCAAATTAGATTCCACCATTTAAATAAAATTTCTTCAAGAGAATCTGACTGAACCTCTCTCAACTCTAAAGAAATCCTCTCGGGGATAATTTCAGAACCATCTCTGCAATAATTTTTTACTTTTTTAATGGAATCTACTAAAAATTTTCTATGCAAAGATAGTTGTTCAAACCTTGCCTCTTGTTGAATTCGGCGGTAAGTTGTTTTACTGCATCCCCCTGGCCTTATATGAGGATTTATCTTAAACCCTTGTTTTTTTAAAACTTGAATAAGATGCTTCCGAAGTTTTTTTTGGAATTGGTTCAGTTCCATCTACGCTTTATCCTTAACTTAACTCTTTGCTTTTTGTTAAGCTTTATTATTAATAATGATACTTAATATTAAATGGTAAGTCAAATATTTTAGCCCATCCTGTTATGAGAACTGTTTGTGACATAATAAATGTAAATAAAAAATTTGTCGCTCCCTATTTAATGTTGCTACTTTTTCAATATGTTAGGGATTCACAGGGGGTAAAGACAAGTTTTACCCCGTGCTGAAAACCTAACAGAAGCATTTCAAGGCCTTAAGGCATTATAAAGTACTTTATGAGGGGCCAGAGGTATTTTTTACTGTGGAGAAGTTTTGTGCCCTATTTACAAGTGCCTAAAGGTATTTAAAAATAAAGATATAAATCAAAATGCTTTTTCTTCTTGAAGGGGCATAAATAATAAATAACATCCTTAAATAACCCTATTAAAAATTGAAAAAAGACGGGAGATTGGTTATTATATTAGACCTCTTAGAGTTTTTCCAGAAAGGAAAGAGAGGTTGACTGGGGAGTCCCCTCAGGAGAAGTTGTTATTTTTATTATCCTCAGGAGGAAAGTATGATAACAGAGATAAGATGGCATGGAAGGGGAGGCCAGGGAACTGTAACTGCTGCCAAGGTTTTTGCAGATGCCTGCCTGAGCAGTGGAAGGCATGTTCAGGCCTTTCCAGAATACGGACCTGAAAGATCAGGTGCCCCTCTCAGGGCATATAACAGGATAGCAGATAGAGAATTGAGGATGCATTGTCCTGTCACAAAGCCTGATATAATAGTTATAGCTGATCCAACACTTATTGATGCAATAAATGTAACTGAGGGCGCAAAACCCGACGCCATATTTCTTGTGAATACAAACCTTTCACCAGCTGAACTCAGGAAGAAAATCGGTGCATCTTCTTCTCAAAAAGTTTTTTCTATTAACGCCACGAAGATAGCCCTTGAGACTATTGGAAGGCCATTACCAAATGCTGCGCTTGTTGGTGCACTGGCAAAGATAAGTAAGCTTGTTGACCTTAATACTGTGCTTGAGGATGTCAGGAAGAGTTTTGGTAAGAAATTTTCTCAGAAGATTATAGATGGAAATCTTGAGGCAACAAGGCGTGGTTATGAGGAGGTAATAGAGGGATGAAGACATGGAAAGAATTAACACCAGGTTGTGTGGTCACAGAGCCAGGTAGTTCTGTTAAGTTCAAGACAGGTTCATGGAGGGCCTTCAGACCAAGATGGATTCCTGAAAACTGTATACAGTGCCTTTTCTGCTGGATCTACTGTCCTGATATGGCAATAAAGGTGAAGGATGGAAAGAGGGAAGAATTTGATTATAACTTCTGTAAGGGCTGTGGAATCTGTGCAAGAGAATGCCCCGGGAAAAAAGGACAGAAGGCAATAGTTATGGAAGAGGAGGGCAAATAACATGGCAAAGGTTGTTGCTGTTACCGGAAACGAGGCAGTTGCAAATGCCTTAAGACAGGTAGAGCCAGATGTATGCGCTGCCTATCCCATAACACCCCAGACTGATATGATGCAGCGATTCTCTGCCTTTGTCTCGGATGGAAAGGTCAAGACAGAGCTTATACTTGTTGAGAGTGAGCATTCTGCCATGAGTGCCTGTGTGGGTGCCTCTGCTGGTGGTGGCAGAGTTGTAACAGCCACATCATCACAGGGGCTTGCACTTATGTGGGAGATTTTATTTATTGCTTCAGGCATGAACCTTCCAATAATAATGCCGGTTGTAAATAGGGCACTTTCTGCTCCTCTTAATATTCATGGTGACCATTCTGATGCAATGGGTGCAAGGGATAGTGGCTGGATACAGCTCTGGTCAGAGAATGCACAGGAGGCCTATGACAATACAATACAGGCATTCAGGATTGGTGAGGCTCCTGAGGTAAGGCTTCCAGTGATGGTCTGCATGGATGGATTTATAATAAGCCATTCCATAGAGAGGGTGGAGTATCTGGAAGATGAAGAGGTGAGGAGGTTTGTTGGAGAATATAAACCAGTTAATCCACTCCTGGATGTGGAACATCCGGTAAGCTATGGACCTCTTATACTTCCTGATCTTTATATGGAATATAAAAGGCTCCAGCATGAGATAATATGGAACAGGGTAAAACCTGTTGTCCTTCAAGTAGCAGAGGAGTTTTATAAACTCACTGGAAGGCGTTACGGGCTTTTTGAGGCTTACAGGCTTGAGGATGCAGAGGTTGCTGTTGTTATTCTCAATTCAGCAGCAGGAACAGCAAAGGATGTAGTTGATGATATGAGAAACAAGGGGATTAGGGCAGGGCTTCTTAAGCCAAGGCTCTTCAGGCCCTTCCCTTATGAAGAAGTAGGTGAGGCACTCAGGCATTTAAAGGCAGTGGCTGTCCTTGACAGGGCAGATTCCTTCGGAGCCTATGGCCCCCTCTTTACAGAGATAGCCTCAAGTCTATATCCTTATAAAGATAGACCAATACTCATAAATAAGATATATGGCCTTGGTGGAAGGGACTTCATGCCAGAAGATGCAGAAAAGGTCTTCCTTGAGCTTAAGGATATAGCAGCAACCGGAAAGATAAAGAATATAAAAGAATACATAACAGTAAGAGAATAAGGGGTCCCCACAAAATCATTAGATTTTGTGAAGTGCCGGAAATGGAGGAAAGATAAATGGCAACAGAGAAACCTTTAAACCTTAAAGAGCTTTCAAAGAAGGAGGTGCTCCTTGCACCAGGCCACAGGATGTGTTCTGGTTGTGGTGCACCTATTGTTGTAAAAATGGTCCTCCTGGCAACTGACTATCCAGTGGTTGTGGCAAATGCTACGGGTTGTCTTGAGGTCTCCACATGTATATCAGAATACACCTCCTGGAAGGTGCCCTGGATTCATAATGCCTTTGAGAATGCTGCAGCAACCCTTTCAGGTGTGGAGACCATGTACAGGTCATTAAAAAAACAGGGCAGGATTGATAAAGAGATAAAATTCATTGCCTTTGGTGGTGATGGTGGAACCTATGATATAGGTCTCCAGAGCCTCTCAGGAGCTATGGAGAGATGGCATGACATGCTTTATATATGCTACGATAATGGTGCTTATATGAATACAGGAATACAGCGTTCAGGTGCGACTCCAAAGGGTGCAGATACCACCACCTGTCCTGCTGGTGCTGTGATACCAGGTAAATTGCAGAAAAGGAAAGACCTCACAAGGATAATGGCTGCTCATGGTATTCCCTATGTTGCTCAGGCATCACCAAGCCACTGGCTTGACCTTATGAAGAAGGTGAGAAAGGCCCATGAGATAAAGGGTCCAAAGTTTATTAATATCATCGCGCCCTGCAATCGTGGATGGCGTTCTCAGACAGATGATGCCATACTTTTGAGCAGGCTTGCTGTTGAGACCTGTTACTGGCCCCTTTATGAGATAGAGGATGGTTATAAGGTCACTCTTAATTATAAGCCAAAGGAGAAGAAACCTGTAGAGGAGTTCTTCAAACCCCAGGGGAGGTTCAAACACCTCTTTTCAAAGGAAAATGAGCAACTCCTTAAAGAGATACAGCAGGATATTGACAGTGAATGGGAAAGACTGTTGAGGGAGTCAGGCCAGTAATGAGTGAAGAATATCTTGAAGGCAGGGGGGATTGATCTTAAATGACTAATACTGCAATCAATCTTGTGATGTATGAAGATGAGTTTAAGAAGATTGATGAAGAGCTCCAGAGGCTCTATCAACAGTCCAATGCAAAACTCGTCTTTCTTGTTGATAAAAATGGTCAGTTGATAGCAATAGCGGGAGAGACTCATAATGTGGACACCACATCCCTTGCCTCACTTACTGCTGGGAACATTGCTGCCACAGGAGGTATGGCGAGACTCCTGGGAGAGAAGGAGTTTTCCCTTATCTATAATGAGGGTGAGAAGGATAACGTCCATATATCCCTTGTCGGTCAAAGGGTGATACTTGTTGTGGTCTTTGACCAGAGATCCAGTCTCGGTTTAGTAAGACTCAGGGTTAAAAAATCTTCTGAGGTCCTGGCAAAGATATTTGATGAGATACACCAGAAGGCAGAGAGCGCAAAAAAGGAAGGAAAGATAGAAGAATCACCTTTTGCGGAGTTTACTGATGAGGATATTGATAAACTCTTCTGGTAGGCTTCATCTCCCCAGGGGAGAAACTTTTCTTTTTAAGGATTGCCAATTTCCAAAGAGATTTAAAATCTTTAACAGGGCAATAAAAAATTATACCTCTTCACCCATTCATCTATTCACCTCTTCATCCATTACTGGCATTCTAAAAAATCTCAGATGCACTCGAAAAAATCGCAGATTTTTCCGGGCTTCTATGATTTCCGGTGGACTCCATCTGGTGAGGTATTGATTAAGTGTCCTTCATAAACTATTCCTCCAGAGAGATAAACTGTAAGATTGTCTATTATGGCCCTGGTCTCTGCGGGAAGACCACTAATCTTCAGTACATTTATAAAAAGACAAATCCAGAGCAGAAGGGCAAACTCATATCTCTTGCCACAGAGACAGAGAGGACACTCTTTTTTGATTTTCTTCCTCTTGCCCTCGGTGATATTAAGGGATTCAGGGTTAGATTTCATCTCTATACGGTTCCAGGACAGGTCTTCTATGCAGCAAGCAGGAAATTAATACTTAAAGGAGTAGACGGAGTTGTCTTTGTTGCTGATAGTCAGATAGACAGGATGGAGGCAAATATAGAGAGCCTTGAAGACCTGAAGATCAACCTTTCCAAGCAAGGTTATGACCTTGAAAAACTCCCCTTTGTGATTCAATATAATAAAAGAGACCTTCCCAATGTAGTGCCGCTTGAGGAACTCAATAAGGTGTTGAATCCAAATGGTGTCCCCTATTTTGAGGCAGTAGCAACACAAGGAATAGGTGTATTTGAGACATTAAAGGGAATAGCAAAGCTTGTGCTCCTTGAGCTTAAAAAGAATTATTAGGAATAAATATCTTTAATCTATCTTGACCAACCTTTATATCAACCCTGCCTTTTCCGAGATAATCTCCATCTATCTGCACATGTCTTTCAGGCTCAGTTATTATCCTTGATACCCTTTTATATATAACATCATGGAATCTCACATGTCTGGCTATGAGGACTCCAGCCACATATTTCAGGAGAGATAATTTTTTACTTTGAGTGAATACAACAGCATAGAGGAATGGCTCTTTAAGGTCTGCATCAGGTGCCATCCTGAAATAACCGCCATAGCAGGCACCCTTGCATATCACTGCATTATATCCTTCCGTTTTTTCTCCGTCCAGTATTATCTTCATAGGAACCGGGTCATATTTTATAAAATTTTTTGCCCCGCTCATGATGTAGGCAAGCTTTCCGCTCAGCCTCTTAATTTTTTTATTTACTCCATAAACTGCCTCTCCATCAAAACCAATACCTGCCATAAGGAGGAAATATCTTTCCTGCTCACTGGTTGGAGAAATCAGCCTGACCTTTGCAGGAAAAATTGATACAGGCTTTTCCTTAAGGAGATTTATTGCACCCTCAATGTATTCCGGTATATTGAGCTCTTTTGCAAGGACATTTGTTGTACCCATTGGAAGGATAGCCATTGGTACAGGGCTACCAACAAGACCATTTGCAACCTCATTAAAGGTACCATCTCCACCTGCTGCTATGACTGCATGTATCTCCTGAGGGTCATGATCTTTAATTATCTCTTTTGATAACCTTATACCGTCTCCAGGCTTTTCAGTATAAAGGAGTTCAGGACTATAGCCCTCCCTTCTGAGAATATCCAGTGCCTTTTCAATTCCCCTTCTTGAGGCCCTCCTTGCAGCTGGATTCACAATCATGAAGACCCTTTTCATTTTTCTACAGAAACCACCACAGGCCTTTTCTCAAGATACCTTATAATCCTGTTAATATTGCTACCACTTTTTACAAAGAATACCCTGCCACCTGATAGAGAACCCTTTTCCTTTATATTCGGTATCCTCTGATAACCAAGTCCTTTTGAGGCAACATAACCAGTAGTATAGTCAGGGTCATCAGAGATGCAGAGTTCAGCAACGATGCCGGGGCAGGATGCAACCTTTGAGGCAAGTATGAGGGCCTCCTTTACCCTTGTTGTGTTTATCCCGAGTTTTTCAAGTATCCCTGAAAGCCTTTCTTCTGAGGCCTCCTCAAGCCCCAGTCTTGATACCCTTACCCCCCTTGATTTATCAGGCTCAAGTCTTCTACCTGTCTTTATATCTATGAGACTTGCTCCCCTCATGGTCGTGGAGGAATAGACAATTGAAAGGGCCTTTTTTATTGAGATCTCACTCACACCTTCTTTCTTTAAAAGTTGTTTTATTATTATCTTTGCCTGCTCTGGAGAAGGGCAATCAAGTGTCTTTACAGGAAGGGGGGCAACAGATGAAGGGCTTTCTTTAAGTTTTTCAACAGTAATGACGATCTCTGAAGGCATACCCTTTTTGTGACATAATGCCCTTAGAAGAAAAGAACTTGCCACAGTAATTATATCTTCCTGTCTTGATAAGGTTTCTGCTCCTGATACATGGGTCCTACCAGAAGAGGCCCTCATCCTGATACTCCACATAATGATAAAGTATAAATTAAGAATAAAAGGAATGGCAAGGAATAGAACTCCTGTAAATTGCCAATAGAAACATGCATTAAGATAGGGAGTATGCTTCAAGGCCTTTATAAGGGCGACAAAAATTTATTTATCATGTCACAAAGAGTTTTCACCAAAAAGGTGAAGGAGGTTATGTTCGGTAATGTTGATTAAAAAGCTTACATTAAGGTGTCGCAATAAAGGCCTTTCGGCATACCCCCTATCTCTATCGGCAAGTTTCAGACTCTCTCTTGGTATACCCCACCATTTCTACAGGCAACCAGGTGTTTTTGAACTATCATTTTTTGATTTGGCATTATTTATACATAAAAAAATTTTATTACCCTGTGAGAAGAAAATATATTATAATTCCATATCAAGGCGATGGAGTTCGCCTTTTAATTGTCTCTGAGTTTCAGGGACTGATAACTCCTACTCTCAACCAGTGGTCCCCAGGAAATCAAAGATTTTCTGGGGTGGAAGAATGAGGGCAGGAGTTTTTTATTTGCCCGGAAAGGAAAGTCTTCATGCATGAGGTCTGGACACTTGCCTCTATCTGGATAGGCCTTGCCCTTGTGGCAGCACTTCTGAGTGCCTGGCTCAGGATTGCAACAGCCCTTTCTGAGATAATGGTTGGGACACTGGCTCAACTCCTTATTGCTGGAGCCTTGGGTTTAAGCCTCAATGCCAATGAGCCATGGATAAAGTTCCTTGCAGGTGCTGGTGCAATAATACTCACATTCCTTGCTGGCGCGGAGATTGACCCCGAGGTATTTAAACTCAAATGGAAGGAGGCAACTCTAATTGGACTTGTTGCCTTCTTTGCTCCCTTTCTTGGTTGCACAGCTATAGCCTATTACATCCTTCACTGGTCAGTTAAGGCAAGCTGGCTTGCTGGTGTTGCCCTTTCTACCACATCAGTTGCAGTTGTTTATGCAGTGATGCTTGAACTTGGTCTGAACAAGACAGAATTTGGAAAGATTGTGCTTGCTGCCTGCTTTATTAATGACCTCGGGACAGTCCTTGCCCTTGGTCTGATATTCTCACCCTTTACAATAAGGACTGTAGTATTTGCAATTGTAAGTGTAGTGGTCTTTATCCTTCTACCTTATATCACACCAAAATTCTTCAAAAGGTATGGAGGAAGGCCTTCAGAGATAGAGGCAAAATATCTGCTGCTTTTTCTTTTTGGTCTTGGTGCAATTGCTGCATGGTCTGAAAGTGAACCTGTTTTACCTGCCTATATAATCGGTATGGTGCTTGCTGGTTCAGTTGGCAGGGACCATGGCCTTATAAGAAGGCTGAGGACCTTAACATTCGGTCTTCTTACTCCCTTTTATTTTTTGCGGGCAGGTTCATTTGTCTCTATCCCTTCAATAATTGCGGCACCTGTAGCACTCTTTATCCTTTTTATGGGCAAGATGATAACAAAATTTTTTGGAGTATATCCTGTTACAAAGGCTTTCAGATATGCTCAGAAAGAGGGTATATATACCACACTTCTTATGTCCACAGGTCTTACCTTCGGCTCTATATCTGCCCTTTTTGGATTCACCCATGGTATAATTGATCAGCAGCAGTATTCCCTTCTTATCACAGCCATTATAGGAAGTGCAGTTATACCAACACTAATAGCCAATGCCTTTTTCATACCCCATTATCTATTGCCAAAAAAGAGGGAGGAATAAACCATGCTAAAAAGAATACTCGTAGCCTTTGATGGGTCACCCCAGTCCTATCAGGCCTTTGAATTCAGCCTTGAGCTTTCGAAACTCTGCCCTGGTGCAGCACCTGAGATAATAGTCCTTTCTGTTGCCCAGCCACCAGAGCCTGTAGATATTGTTGAGATGGATGCTATTATTGACAGTGCAAGGCAGCATTATGAAGAACTCTTCAGAGCACTGAGGGATAAGGCAAAGGAAAAGAATCTTGAGATAAAGACAGAGATTGTGGTAGGACATCCAGCAGACCAGATAATTAGATATGCAAAGGAAAACAGGTGTGATATGGTTGTCCTCGGTCAGAGGGGAAAGTCAAAGATAGAGAACTGGCTCCTTGGTTCTGTATCAAAGAGGGTAGCAACCTATGCACCATGCACGGTGACGATAGTAAAATAGTGCGACCGCTCTGTCGCACTATGGGAGGTGAGTTATGTCAGTATCAGCATACTCCCATTTAAAAGAGCAGATTATCAACTCCATTGATGAGATGCTCACCATTGAGGCGATTCGTGGATGCCCCTGCGAAGACCTTAGAGAAAAGATTGAGAAAAATACCTTTAATCTCGTTGTTGTAGGACAGTTCAAGCGGGGAAAGACAAGCCTTATAAATGCACTTCTTGGGGAGGATATCCTTCCGGTTGCAGTAGTTCCCCTCACATCCATTGTCACGATAATGACCTATGGTGAGGCATTGAGAATTAAGGTCTATTTCAATGATGGAAGGGTTAGCGAGATAAAACCTGAAAGCCTTGCTGATTATGTTACAGAAAAGGGAAATCCAAAAAATATAAAGGATGTTAAGGAGGTGGTTATCACCTATCCATCACCTTATCTCAAGGAGGGCGTTAGACTCATAGATACCCCTGGTGTTGGCTCTATCTATCAGCATAATACAGATGTGGCGTACCAGTATCTTCCAAAGTCAGATGCAGCCATGTTTTTACTATCTGTTGATCAGCCCATGAGCAAGGCAGAGCTTGATTTTCTTAATGATGTGAAAGAGTATTCCAACAAGATATTCTTCCTCCTCAATAAGGCAGATTATCTTAATGAAAAAGACCTCTGGGAGTCCATTGAGTTCTCAAAGGGAGTGCTTAAAGGGGTTATGGGTGCAGATGTGAGGCTCTTTCCCGTGTCGGCAAGGCTTGCCCTTGAGGCAAAGAAATGTAATTCTCAGGAGCTTCTCCAGAAAAGCAGGCTTCTGGAATTCTCAGATGCCTTGAACAGATTTCTCATGGAGGAAAAGGGAAAGATATTGCTCCTTTCTGTTATTAATAATCTCCTGAGGATACTCTCACAGTCAAGGTTTGAAATTGAGCTTGAGCTTAAATCCCTTACAGTACCCCTTGAGGAGCTTGAGAAAAAACTCTCTGTTTTTGAGGAGAAGAAAAAGGCAGTGATGGATGAAAAACAGGACTTTGACATATTGCTTGATGGAGAAACAAAGAGGCTCCTCAGGAATATCCTTGATGAGGAGCTTGATAAATTTAAAAAAGAGCTCATTGCAGATATAATGCCAAAACTTGAGGCCTATTATAATGAGAACAAAGGCCTAACACTCAGGGAGCTCCATAAGGCACTTGAAGATCAGGTAATCAGGGAGGTCAAAGGCAACTTCAGTGGATGGCGTGTTCTGATGGATGAGAGGCTTGCAAAGGCCTTTGAGACAACCTGTAAGAGATTTATTCAGAGGATTGATGATATCGTTGATGAACTTCTGAGATTCTCATCAGAACTCTTCCAGATACCCTTTGATGCTGTTCAGGCAGAGGCTTTATGGACAGTGAAGTCAGGGTTTTACTATAAATTCAAGGATGAGCCTGTCGGGCTTGAGATGCTTGCTGGAAAACTCACCCTGGCACTTCCAAAATTCATTGGAGAAAAGATAATCCTTAAGAAGATGAGGGAATATCTCCATCAGGTAGTGGATATCCAGTCTGGAAGGATTAGATATGACTTTGCAGAGAGGCTTGATAAGAGCAAGCTTGATTTCCGCTGGGAGATGCTTCAGAGGATAGAGGCAACCATTGAAGGAATAGAGACCGCAATAAAGAAGGGTATAGAAAAGAGAGAGAGGGGAGAGGAAGAGGTTGAAGAGAGGAAGAAGAACCTCAATAAAATAATGGAAAGGATAGATGGTATAAGGGATAGGCTGTTGAGAATCAGGACTGAAGTGGCAGATTAAGATGACCTTTTTCTGCCCTCACTGCTGGAAAGAGATCAGAAAGGAACACAGGATATGTCCTTACTGTGGTGC
>JBKBPW010000013.1:0-26762 GCA_046292975.1 Thermodesulfovibrionales bacterium | reverse complement strand
GCTCTGTCCTCTTCTGTGCCTCAGCAAGCTCCTCCACCCTCTGCTCTGTCCTCTTCTGAGCCTCAGCAAGCTCCTCCTGAGCTTTTGCAAGTTCTGCCACTATCAATTTAAGCTCTGTAAAATCGCTTGCCTTAACAGTCTTATTAACAATATCTACTACTTCAACAAGCACACCTGCCTGCTTCTCAGGAAACACCTCTTTTATCTTATCCTTTATATCCACTACACTTTGCATGATTAATTATACCACAATTGTCCTGTTAAAATTGAATCTTAAATTACTACCAAAACTTGCTATAATAACTCTTCTTGTCCATTCATGCTAACCCATATTGTCCATAGCCAGAGGTTTTCTTAATAGAAGGCTGGCTAAGAAACAAATAATTTTGACTCAAAATAATCCCAGTTGTTTTTCTTTCCTGGGTCTATCGTGTATAAAGAGGTCATCTATATATTCCTCTTCAATTTCTGAAAGAAAGGGAGAGGCTTTCCGGGCTTTTGTCTTTCCATATAATAATCTCCTTCTTGCCTGAATAAGGAATAATTCTTCCTTTGCCCTTGTCATGGCTACATACAGAAGTCTTCTTTCTTCTTCAATATCCTCTGATGATTCCAGTGGAATAAGTCCCTCTTCAAGTCCTGCTATAAAGACCACCCTGAATTCAAGCCCCTTTGACATATGCATGGTAAGGAGTCTCACACCTTCTGCCTCAAGTCTGTCTTCCTCAGGACCTGTTAATTTAAGCCAGTTTATCAGGTCATCTAATGATGTTGGGATATAATTATTGAGCAGTGAACTCAAGACCCTGTATCTATCACTGAGTTCCTGAAGAAGGATTTCCAGAGGCTTATCCTTATTTTCTTCTATATATTCGATAATCTCCCTTAACGACTCGGTTAAGGCCCCTCCCATGACATAACAGGGTATGCCTGCCTTTTTTAATTCAGCCTCCATGGCAAGGACCTGATTGTTTGTCCTTAAAAGCACAGCAAAATCAGAAAAGCTATAATCACCTTCTACAGCCTGAATGCCCCTCATCAGGCTGTAATGGCTCATCCCTCCGATCCTTTTTTCAATCTCCTGAACTATAAATTCAATCTCTGCCCTATCATCAGGCACAGAAACAACTCTTACAGGAGAACCTTCTTTTATGATACTACTGATACTCCTCTGTATTCGCTCCTTATTTTTTCTAATAAGGGACTCTGAGGCATTCACAATAAAAGGCTGGGACCTGTAGTTTCTGTCAAGGACAATCTTTATTGCCCGGGGATAATCTTTTTCAAAGTCCAGAAAGTTTTTAACATTTGCTCCCCTGAAACTATAGATGGACTGGTCAGGGTCACCTACAACAAATATTCTACTCAGGGAGAGTGTCCTGAGCATCCTGTATTGAAGGGGATTTATATCCTGATATTCATCAACTATAAGATATTTAATGGCCCTCCTGTATTTCTCTTGATAGGTGGGGTCTCCAAGGAGCTCTATTGCCCTTATTATAAGGTCATCAAAGTCAAAGGTCCTTTTTTCCTGAAGAAGTTCCTGATAATCCTCCATTATCTTTTTCATCTTCTCATCTGGCTCTTCAAGCAGATTCTTTATCCTTGATATCTTTTCAATGATAGCAGAGGGCCTTTCTGAACCAGATAGCCTTTTAACAAGGTCAACCTGTTCCTCTCTATTAATAATAGAAAAGGCCTCTTGAGTAATCTCTTTTATAATTCTTAAACCAAAAAGATGGAAGGTTCCCGCAAATAATCCATTGAGATCTCCATGAAATGCCTTTATTCTATCCTTTAGTTCTGAGGCTGCCCTGTTTGTAAAGGTAATGGCAACTATCTCATCAGGGCTTATACCCTTTGTTATAAGATAGGCTATCCTTCTGACAATAATAAGGGTCTTTCCTGTGCCAGGGCCTGCTACCACAAGCACAGGCTGCTGAGGTGCCTCTACAGCAAGCCTCTGGGATTCATTCAGGCCTTCAAGGATTTTTTCTATATTCATCAGCAAAAAGCCTCTTTATAAACATCGTGCCATAACTGCCCCTTGGCAGATCAAAATTAAGATAAAGGGCCTTCTTACCTTTATAAAGTTTATCATCTTCAACAGCATAATCCTTAAGCACTGGTATCACAACAAGAGGCCTCTGGGTGGAACTGAAAAAGGCTGTTCTTATCTTTTTAAGATTGAACATTGAAGGCCTCAATTCCATCTCTTTAAGTATATTATTATAAATCTCAACGGTCAGCTCATCAGGCATCTCTGTCTTGTGAGATGCAGTAGGTATCAAAAGCCCTGTGAGATACTGAAAGGACTGAGGTCTTCTGTAAAATATATAATCCCAGTAATTGCCCCTGTAGCTTAAGAGTTCATCTCCATAAATCATGACTATCCTCTCTGCCAGCTTATTCCAGATATAGGATTGAAAGGCTGAAAAGAAAAGGGAAAGCTCCTCCTTCGGAATAGACTGGATTATCTTGAGGAAGGGTTTTTCTTCTTTTTTAATTAAGAGGCTGAAGGCCTTTTTTTCAAAGGCAGTCTTTGCCCTTTTGAGACATTCGCTCCAGTTACCCCATTTTTCAAAGAAAAACCTTTTTCTCTCCTTTTCTTCCTTTTTATCTTCTGGATGGATTGCTGTAAGATAGATCTTCACAGCACCGTTATAATGTTTCTTTAAAATCTTTTCAGCGATAAATCCCTGTTCCTTTGAAAAACTGCCAAATCTCTGATCATCAAAATAATTTGGATATCCATAGACCCTTACAAACTCAATCTCCCTTAAGGCCCTTTCAGCCTCCTCTAATACCAAGTCTCTTACAATGACCTTAAACTCGTTCCCCTCAATAAGGTCAGGGCCCATAGGCCTCTTCATATCACCGATATATTTAAGGCTGAAGGCATTCTCCTGTATCTCCCTTATTGATGAATCATCAATAGTGATATACTGAGAGGTCAAACCATATCTATCTTTTTTACCACCATAAGAAAATTTCTGAAAGGATATACCAAAGGCCTTTGATAACTTTATAAGCAGGTCAACAGTATTGTACCCCCTTTTTGTCAGGAGATAGACCCTGTATCTTCCGCCTTTATCCAATGGAAGGCTTACCTTTTCCTCTACCACAAAATCCTCTGGCCTTACCTTTATTTTCATAGAGATTTTTAGGATAAAGGGAGTATTAAAGATTGTCAAGGTATGATAAAATAAGTGGAGTTAAAGATGGCTATACCAAGAATTGAACTTTTTAAAGATCTCTCTGAGAGAGAACTCACAGAACTCGAGCAGACTTCTTTGAAAGAAACCTTCAAGAAGAAAGAGGCTGTATTCAGTGAAGGTGAACCCTCCGAGTGGTTCTGTATCCTTACAAAAGGCAAGATAAAGATCACAAAATTATCCTATGATGGCAAGGAGATAATCCTTGAAATTATAAAGGCACCTGATTTTTTTGGTGGTCTGGCTGTACTGAAAGGCTTTCCCTATCCAGCAAGTGCTATTGCCATGGAAGAGAGCGAGGTAATAAAGATTCCCAGAGCAGTATTTTTAAAACTCGTGGAAAAATATCCATCCATAAATAAAGCCATGCTCTCCTTTTTGATTGACAGGGTAAAGGTCACACAGGAGACACTTAAAAGTGTCGCCCTTGAAAGGGTTGAGACAAGGGTTGCCTCTGCCCTTTTAAGGCTTTCTGAAAAATATGGCAGCACTGAAAAAAATGGATTAATGATAGACCTGAGACTTACAAAACAGGAGCTGGCTGATATGGTGGGTACCACTGTGGAGACAGCCATAAGGATCATGAGTAAGTTTAAGAAATCAGGCTATCTGAATGAAAAAGATGGCAAGATTATCATTAAGGATATAAATAAATTAAAGGAACTCTCTGAATCCTGATTGCCTTACTGGGTCTCCTCCCTTGCAAAAAGAGTGGCTATCATGTTGTAAAAGAAGATTCCAATTGAGAGGGCCTCAAGTATTCCTGATGCAACTGTAAGCCCCCGATAAAGGGAATCCCCTGGATTATAAGTCTCAAGGGTATAAAAGAAGAGCATCCCTATCAGACCTATATTTGAAAGATAAAATTGAATCTCACCGAGGGCAACACTCTTTATCCTCCTGCCAACGAATCTTGGAAGGATGTGATAACCAACTCCATAAATCATCATTGATACCCAGCCAAGCATATTAAGATGTGAATGAACGAACTTAAGTCTGAGGAGTTCTGGATTATAAAGCATCAGAATTCCAAAGATTGTTGAAAGAAATAGATATACAATACTTGCACCTATAAAGTTTTTTACAAAACGATCCATACCTATATCCTCCTCTAAAAGACTTTCTATTACAGGAATTTTATCAGGGCAATAGATCTTAATTCTATGATGCAGGTCATAAAGGGATTGAGTTTTAGTGGCCAGATTTTTCAGCACCCATAAGTGAATAAACTTCTTTCATTAATTCATCTATATCCTTAAACTGCCGGTAGACAGAGGCAAATCTTACATAGGCAACCTTGTCAAGTCTCTTGAGGTTCTCCATAACATCCTCACCTATCCAGCTGGATGGTATCTCCTTCACTCCAAGATTCATCAATCTCTTTTCTATAGAATCTGCTATACCTTCAAGGGTATCTATTCCTATGGGTCTTTTCTCACAGGCCTTCTTCAGGCCATTGAGTATTTTATTTCGTTCAAAGGGCTCACGCCTGCCGTCTTTCTTAATTACAAGTGGAAGGACATCCTCTACCCTTTCATAGGAAGTAAACCTCTTTTTACAGGCAAGACATTCCCTCCTTCTCCTTATAGCATCTCCCTCCTTTGAGGTCCTTGAATCAATCACCCTGTCTTCAAGATTTCCACAAAAGGGGCATCTCATAAGACACCTCTACCCTTATCTTGGTGCTGTCTCAACAAGCCTCTTTTCATAGACCGGGAAGGCATGACAGAGTTCCCTTACCCTTTCTCTTATCTTCAGTATCCGTTCCTTATTTTTGATATTCTGTAAAACCTCTGTAATGAATTCAGCAATCCTGACCATTTCCTCTTCTGTCATTCCCCTTGTTGTGACACAGGGTGTACCAAGCCGTATACCGCTTGTTATGGATGGAGGAGTGTCATCAAAGGGAATGGAATTTTTATTCACAGTGATGCCAGCCAGATCAAGGGCCTCCTCTGCGTCCTTTCCTGTTATTCCAGCACCCCTGAGGTCGACAAGGAAGAGGTGATTATCTGTTCCACCGGATATGATTCTGAATCCCCTCTTAATAAGCTCCTGAGCAAGCCTCTTTGCATTCTTTACAATCTGTGTCTGATACCGCTTGAATTTCTCTGTAAGTGCCTCTTTAAAGGCCACTGCCTTTGCAGCAATAACATGCACAAGGGGACCTCCCTGTATCCCAGGGAATATCATTTTATCTATCACCTTTGCATACCTTTCCTTGCACATTATCATACCACCCCTGGGGCCTCTCAGGGTCTTATGTGTTGTGGTTGTCACAAAATCAGCATGAGGTACAGGAGATGGATGAAGTCCTGCTGCCACCAATCCAGCAATATGGGCAATATCAGCAAGAAGATAAGCACCAACCTCGCGGGCAATCTCAGCAAATCTTTCAAAATCTATTATCCTTGAGTAGGCACTTGCACCAACTATAATTATCCTTGGTCTGTGCTCTCTGGCAAGTCTTTTGACCTCATCATAATCTATATATCCATCTTCATTCACTCCGTAAAATACTGTTTTATAAAACATCCCAGAAAAATTTGCTGAAGCTCCATGGGAAAGATGACCTCCATGTTTGAGATTCATCCCAAGGATTGTATCACCGGGCTTCAAAAAACCAAAGAGGACAGCCATGTTTGCCTGACTTCCAGAATGAGGCTGGACATTTACATGTTCTGCACCAAAAAGCTCCTTCGCCCTCTGGATGGCAAGCTCTTCAACTCTGTCGGCAAATTCACAGCCACCGTAATAACGCCTGCCTGGATAACCCTCTGCGTATTTATTAGTGAATATAGAGCCCTGTGCCTCCAGTACAGCCGGGCTCACATAATTCTCTGAGGCTATGAGAACAATCTTCTCCTCCTCCCTCAATATCTCTCCTCTGATTGCCTCATAAATATCAGGATCAATGAATCTCAGGCTTTCGTAGTCCATCCCGAATACCTCTCTTCAATTGATTTAATCTTCTGGAGTCTTCTAAGGTGCCTTCCACCTTCAAACTCTGAGGTCATCCATGTCTTTAAAATCTCTCTGGCAAGGTCAATGCCCACAATCCTTCCACCCATGACAAGTACATTTGCATCATTATGAAGTCTTGACATTCTTGCAGTATAAAGGTCATTGCACAAAGAGGCCCTTATATCAGGAAACTTATTTGCTACAATAGACATCCCTATACCTGTTCCACAGATAAGTACACCTCTATCGGCAGACCCTGATGATACAGCCTGTGAAACCTTCTCCCCAAAATCAGGATAATCCACAGACTCGGAACTCATTGGTCCGAAGTCTATACATTCATGACCCATTTCCTGAAGAAGCTTCTTTAATTCTTCTTTGAGCTGAAAACCCGCATGGTCTGAGCCGATAGCAACTTTCATAAACTATCATATATAAGAAATGAATAAGCTGTCAACAGAGGAGGACAGGTTTAAGGCTTGAGAGGAATTTATCCCCGAGGCCTGTAGCCTTATGCCTGAATTCAAATCTTACCAAAGGGACATACAGGATATCTGCATTCCTTGCAATTAAGGCATAGCCCTCCATGACCCAGTTCTGCAAGCTCTCTCCTGCCGATTTTTTCTCCAGCGAGTACCCTTGGTAATATTAAATCAAATACAGTTGTCTTATGATACATTCCACAGGCAGGAATACCTATAACAGGAATGGATGAATTGAAGGGGTGAATAGGTGAAGTAGATATCTCGTTGCTGGTCTGTTGGTCTGCTGGTCTAATATAGGCTACCAAAAACATTGCCCCTGGCAGGACTGCTGAGCCATAGGTTATATCAACAGCACCGAGTTTTCTAATAGCAAATCTTGTAACATCATCAGGATCAACTGACATGCCACCAGTGGTGATCAAGAGGTCTGCACCTGCCGCAAGGAGCTCCCTCAGTCTTGCCTCTATAAATTCCACATCATCAGGTGCATAATAAATTCCCACTATTTCTCCATGATAGGCCTCTATCTTCTTTGTAATAATAGGTGCAAAGGCATCCTTTATCCTTCCATAATAGACCTCATTGCCTGTGATCACAATGCCTGCCCTTGGTCTTCTTAACTCCTTCACTTCAATGATGCCTTTACTGCTGACTGCTGACTGCTGACTGCTGACCTCTGTTGCTATTTCCACTGCCCTTTCAATTATTTCACGTTTCACCACCAGCGGGATTGCCCTTGTACCTCCAACAATCTGGCCCTTCTTCACAACTGTATTGTTATGGAGTGTTGCGCACATTACATCACCAAGCATATTAAAACTGAACAGGGCCTCTTTATTTATCTTGAGGAGCCCATCCCTTGAGGCAATTATATTTATCTTTCCTTCCTTCGGTTCACCTTCCATCTCCACGCCCTCACCCATTAATGCCCGTGCAATAGCCACAGCAGCCTCATCCTCATGCATCTCATCAGTCCCTATCTTTAATACATAAAGATTTTCCTTTCCAAGTCTTCTCAGGTGCTCAATATCCTCCTGTCTGATTATATGACCCTTCCTGAATGCCCTTCCTTTAAACTCTCCCTGCCTTATCTCTGTAATATCATGGGCAAGGACAGTTCCTACTGCCTCTGTAAGAGGTATTGTCTTGAAGCCCTTTCTTTCCTCATTACTTATCTCACACATAGGAGACCTCCTTGACTCATTATGTTATCTATCAAGGTTATTTGCCCTTGTTTTTAGTTGAACAAGACCATGATGAAATACTCAAAACATCTAATGATTTTTTGGAGACCCCTTTTGTGAGCCTGAAAAACTTTCTGAACCTCCTGTCAACAAACTCCTTTATACCCTCTTCAAGGGCCTCATATCTTCTTAAGAAATCCCTTGCCTCATCTGTAAGCCTTGCTCCACCACCATTTCTTCCACCAGCCTGTCTTTCAACAAGTTTTATGCCAAGCCTCTCCTCCATGGACTTTATATAACTCCATGCCTTTCTGTAAGAGATATTTATCTCCCTTGCTGCCCTGTTGATGGAGCCATATCTATCAATAGCCTGAAGAAGGAATCTCCTGCCCCTGCCGAAAACAGGCTCTCCTCCAACCTCAATCCACAATTTTGATCTTATTTCCATTCCCTTACCCATTGACCCCCTTCATCGTTATCCCGTTATGACATTTTTGCATAACGCATACTAAAATTTTTTTTACCACTCATCACATTCAGAAGGCCAGCACAGGGTTGCCCCTTTTTCTATGAGTCTTGAATTAATTGATATCCTCTGGAGCCAGAATATACCCTTAAGTGGAGAAAGGACTCCTTTAATAGTGCTGGTTATGATATCCCTTGCAAAGTTCCTTATCAATGGTATTTCTCCTTTGTCTGTATGGAGTAAGATGTTTTCACCATCGACAAAGAGTGCTATATCCTTACAATCCGTCCCAAGAGAGAGGCATATACCTCTCAAGACATTTCCTATATAGGTCTGGGTAAATTTATTAAGAGGCACTACATGATCATTTACCATGAGCATGGTCTTCCACAATGTAGTAGCCTCCCTCTGAGCATGGTCTGCATAAGGTCTTTCCATCTTTATTGACCTCCCTCATATCTTGGACATATTCACCACAGTTTTCACACCTGATCCTTCTTAAAGGTCTTCCTGGCATGTCCTCTGGCTTTAACCGCACAATAACAGGCATGGTCTCAAAAAGCTCATTGTCAGACATTATTTTATATGCCTCAAGCTGGGCTTTATATTTATCTTCTATGTGAGGAAAATAGTCCTTTGCCCTTTTCCTTGCCTCTTCCTTTGCTATTACCCTTACAGCCTTTCCTGTCTTGAGATTCATAAATGTAGCTGCCATCTTTCCGTAATCCATGAATTTAAGTGTTCGCTTTCCAAGGCTGCATCCTGTAACAGACTGCACCGCATCAGTAGCACACCTGTCCATCTCTACAAATACTATAAGATTTTTCCTGTCCCTCCCCTTAGGCTCATCAATACCAATAAGGCTCAGCCCAAGCATGGACATCCTGACACCAAGGACCTGTCCAGGACAGAGATGTCCGTGTACCCTTACAGATTCATCAAGAAGTGCCTCAAAATCCATTACATCAGTCATGAAAGTCCTTCTATAACCTTTGTAAATTCATCAAGTGTAAAGGGCTTCTCAATAATGGCATCTACCTGAGGAAGCTTCATAGAAGAGATATCAACAGAAGAACTTAGAACTATCTTACCCCTGTAGTTATTATCCCTCAGGTATCTTATTATCTCATCTCCATTCATCACTGAGCGGGTTTGACCTTTTGGAAACCTATGTATCTTCATATGATAGTCTGTCACGATTATATCAACCCCTTCTGTCTTTATCAAACCCTCTGTTATCCATGCGCCATTTGTAAGGGCAACCACATCATAACCCCTTTTTGAGAGATGCTGAAAGAGGAGTCCAGAGATTGAATATTCATCATCTATCACTATAACCTTCTTTACCATGCTAAATAATTTTACAGGCCCATGAAGTAAATTTGCTGTTAATTTTAAAAAATTTTTAAGTTTATTTCGGTGACATAAGTCACACCCTGCTACTTAAATACCTCTGATCAGCCCTTATAAATCCCTGAGAAATTTCAAGGATAGCCCTGTATAATCCGGTCTGGGAGTCCTCTGCTGCCTCAGATAAAAAGGCAGGGAGCCATGCCATTATATGACTGTCAAGAAACTCCTTTTCCATCTCAAGCAATCTCATTGCCTTAGATGGGGCATTCTCTTTCCATCTCAGTGATTCTTCATAACAGAGCCTTGCCATGAACTTTAATTCAATGCCAATGTAATCAGGAAGCTCATCACCTATATCCATGCCTATGCCTGCTTTATGATAGCTTTCAAGGACCTTCTGTGTCCATTCACCCATTATCCTTCCTTCACCACGCCATACAGATTCATAAGGTGGAGGAGGACCGTATCCCTTTTTAATCCCCCTGAAGAGCCTTGTGAAGTCAACAGCAAGACTATCAATAACCTCTCTCTCAGGAATATCATTTATTGAATTTATAAATCCTTCAAGAATCCTCATGGCATTCGCGAATTCTTCGTTAGAAAGAAGAACCCTGACGGCATGGACAAAATCCTTAGCCCTTATTCTCTCTAAGAGATTCTTATCAGGCCTCTGAAGATAGAAATTGCTGAGAAATAAATAAACCTTGCTTCTGTCTTCAGCCTCTTTGCTGAGTAAAAAAAGCTCCTCTTCTGTGAAGGTAATTTTATCCATTTAAATTTCTCCAGTGGTTCTGGGGGCTGTAAGACAGCCCCCATCCTGTTATCTTTCTGCTGTTCCGTAAAGCTTTGTTACAGCAGGACCATTCTCTTTGTGACAGCCAAGGCAAATGCCCCTGTCTACATGACCCATACCACCAATATCCTTATATTTCTTTTGATAGGAATAATCAGGGGCAAAGCCTGAGATGTGACAGGACTGACATTGAAGCCCCAGTGCCTTATTGTGGATATTGTGGAATCTCTTACCCTGCTCCATGCCTGTTGTCTTTCCGACATTAATCTTACCCGCCTTTATTGCCTTTGCTGTACCTGCAATATCAATGGCAAAGGCGTTACCAACAACAAGGGCAATTATAACCATTACTATAAGGATTAAGCTTTTCCTCATCTCTCACCTCCTAAACAATGTAATAGACCTGTGGCCTTGTACCAAATTCTTTGTTTAACTGCACAGCCCTCTTCTCTGCTATCAATCTTGATACCTCGCTGTTAGGGTCATCTAAGTCACCAAAGTATCTTGCATTGGCAGGACAGACCTTTATACAGGCTGGTGAGGTGTCATAGTCGCTTCCTGGTTTTTTGCCCTCCTTAAGTGCCTTTTCAATCCTGTGCCAGCACAAGGTACATTTTTCAGCAATCCCTGGTTTCTTTCTGTGAAGTGGATGCTGCGCCTCTGGTGGAAGTGTCTCATAAGGAATCTTTTGACCATCAGGATAAAAGGTCTTTTCCTTATCAATAAAATGTATCACACCATAGGGACAGGCAGCAATGCAGTATTTTTTACCTTTGCACTTGTCATAATCAATAAGCACTACCCCATATTCATTCTTTGATATAGCCCTCTCAGGACAAGCCTTCATACAGGGTGGATTTTCACAATGCATGCAGTTCATCGGAGTGAAAATCATTCTAACATTTGGATATTTACCCTGCTCGTATTCAAGTACAAAGTTCCAGTAATTCCCTGTCTGGACCATATTCTCTGTCTTGCAGGCTGCAACGCAAGCCCTGCAACCAAAACAACGATTCATATCAATTACCATTCCAAATTTCATCTTTCACCTCCTATGCCTTATAGACCTTTACTTTTGTATCATTAAAGCTATTCATACCAGAAATCCTGTCAGGATGGAGTTCAAGAACCCAGTTCGGATTCGCACCCTTCTTTGCATATGCTGGCATACTGTTAGACCAGTGACCATAGTGGTAGCTTATGGCAACTGTATCAGGCCTTATACCTTCTGTAAGTTTCGCCTTGATCTTTATCTTTCCAACACGGGACTCAACATAGACATAATCTCCATCCTTTATTCCCTTTTTCTTTGCGGTCTCTGTGTTTATTGCAACGAAGTTTTCATCAGCATCATGGGCAATCTCCCTCAAGAGAGGAACCATGGCATTGTTAGACTGGTTGAAGTACATCCTCTTATGGGTTATGAGATACATATCATATCCCTTTGCCTCAAGATGCGGTGTTGGGAATGCATGCTCCTTCCTTGGAAGTGGTGAATAGACAATGTCAAGGTTATCTGTCCTTACGTTCTTAATACCATTCTTCTGAACAGTATCTTTAATCTTTTCAGCAGTAAGCAAAAGGTTTTCTGCATAGAAGTTCATCTTCGGCTTTCCGGGACCCTTAAACTTGGCCTCAATACCCTTGAGGTAGATATCCTCTACATGGAGTTTCTTTGCCTTTAAGCCATGTTTCTTTAAGTATTCAAGGTCTGTACCATTAGCCTTTGCAATCTCCGCAATAACTTCCTCTGAGGAATACTTCCTACCTGGTGCAAGTTTTATCTTCCATGCGGCATTTATTTCCTCAATATACTTGTCAAGGATACCCAGTCTCTCTGCAAGTTCCATAAGGATATCAAAGGCATCATACTTGAGATTATAGGCATTCACTATGGGCTGTCTTATTGCTACATGCTTTGACTCAAGGTTCCACCTTGTATCAGACCAGTGCCATGACTCAAGATATGCCTTATCTGGAAGGACTATATCTGCCATGTCTGCGAATTCTACGAGAATCGTATCGATAACTACACTATAAATCTTTTGATAGCCCTCTATCTGTTTTTTGACATCTGATGTTGAGAAAGGTCTGTTCGTGGCATAGGACATCATGAATTCAGGCTCGTACTGAAGTCCATATGCCTTTGGGTCAGCAAGGGTTAATGCAACCTGCTGGGCAACATTGTGTGTGCCATGAGGGAAATAGACACTTTCCTGTAGGTCCACCCTCTTTGGAGGATATTCGCACTTAGAAGGCTCCATGTATGCAGGCTTCTTATATACATCGTGCAGGTGCATTCCACCTACTGCATCAAAGGCACCAACAAGCATCATCACGAGTTGCCTTGCCCTGTTATTCTGAACTCCATACTCATGGGCTGATATGCCACGGAAGGTATGGATCGCTACAGGACGGTATCTCAGTACCTTTCCCTCTTTTACAACAGTAGCACCGATATGGGCATTTTCACCAAATTCCTTTGCTATCCTCCTGATAGTCTCAGCAGGCACTCCAGTAACACCTTCTGCATACTCAGGTGTTACATCCTTTATGCTATCCTTAAATATCTCAAAGGCAGTCCTGACTGTCTTTCCCTCCACAGTGTAAACACCTGAAAGGGCGGGTTCTACATCTCCCTCATAGGGCATAGCTGAATTGGACTTTTTATCCCAGATTAAAGGCTTACCGTCTTTTTTGAGTATCTTTCCATCCTCACCAACGAGCATCGGTGCATTTGTATATGTCACAAGGAATTGCTCATCAATCTTGTTATTCTTTATAAGCTCATTTGCCATGGCAAGGAGGAATACTCCATCAGTAGCAGGTCTTATTGGAACCCACTCATCTGCCTTTGCAGCAGTATTTGAGAGCCTCGGCTCAACCACTATATATTTCATTCCTCTTTCTTTGTTCTCAAGTATCTTTCTGTCAAGCCATCTTGCCCACTGCTCACCCTCCATAGGGTTTGCACCCATGTTTATAAAGTACCTGCAGTTGTCAAGATCAGGAAGGAAGCCATGATAACCCCAGGTTATCTCATCAGAGACATGTCTTGCAGCCTCACAAACTGTAGTTCTGTGAACCACATTGGGGGTTCCAAAGGCCTTGCAGAATGCCTTTGGAAAGTGGTCACGCATGAGATATTTGCCATGACCATGCTGCCAGGTAAACTTGCTTGGATTTTCAGACTTGATCTTCTTAAGCCTCTTTGTGATCTCTTCAAAGGCCTCTTCATAACTGATCTCTTTCCATTTGGGATCCTCACCTGGTCCTTTTTTCGGATTTGTCCTCATAAGGGGCTTCTTCACCCTGTAAGGGTTGTAGGTATCAAAGAGACCAGAGATACCCTTAGGGCATAGATGACCCACATTCTGAGGGTTTTCAGGATTTCCATAAATAGCCCTTATTACACCATTGACTCTCCTTACCCTTATGCCACAAAAGTTAACACACATGACATCTGTTGATGGAATAAGGACATCCTCTTTGGGTGCATAAGGAATCTTACTCATGGATTCCTGTGCCATTACATCTGAGAGATTAAAGAAGATATCTCCCATTGCTGCAAGTGCAGCAATAGCACCAGTAGACTTTAGAAATTCTCGCCGACTTATTGCCATCTTTACACCTCCTTGAAGATTTTAATTTGCATAAATATAAATCAAATTTTATGCCAGCACCTAACTGCTTGATTTTTAAAGATTTTAATTTTATCCCCTGTTACAAAAAGGTTACAGATCATCTTTAATCAGATTTTTGATATTGAAAAATCAAGAAGTTATATAAAGGAAAGGTATTTGGGCCTCTGTTACATAAAAGTAACAAAGTAACTTATATCTCTATTCCGTAGGCATTAAGTTTTTCCCATAGTGTCTTTCTGCTTATGCCAAGGAGTTCAGCAGCGCGGGTCTTATTGCCGCCTGTAAGTTTTAATACCTTTAAGATATGCTCCTTCTCAGCCCTGCTTGATACCTCTGAAAGTAAGAGGGACTCTGAAGAGGAAAAGGAAAAGGGTAGGTCATCTTTTTTAATGATCCCATCTTGAGAAAGCACTGCTGCCCTTTCAACAATATTTTCAAGTTCCCGCACATTGCCAGGATAATCATATTCAAGGAGTGCCTTCATGGCATCACTGGAGAATCTAACATTTCTACCTGATCGGCTGTTAAATTTCTTTAAAAAATATTCCACAAGAACAGGGATATCTTCTTTTCGTTCTCTTAAAGGCGGAATTACTATGGGTATCACATTCAATCTATAAAAGAGGTCTTCCCTGAATCTTCCCTTTTTTATCTCTTCTTTAAGGTCCCTGTTTGTGGCAGCTATTATCCTTACATCTACCTTTATGGTCTCTGTTCCACCAACCCTTTCAAAGGTCTTATCCTGAAGGACTCTCAAGAGCTTTGCCTGTGCAGAAAGTGGAAGGTCCCCAACCTCATCAAGAAAGATAGTGCCTCCACTGGCAACTTCAAATCTGCCTTGCTTTTTCTTCAATGCTCCTGTAAAGGCACCCTTTTCATGACCAAAGAGCTCACTCTCAATGAGGCCCTCTGGAAGGGCTGCACAGTTTACCTTTATTAAGGGTTTATCTCTCCTTGGACTCTGATAATGAATTGTTGTTGCAACAAGTTCCTTACCTGTACCGCTCTCACCTGTGATAAGCACAGTAGATTCAGAAGGGGCTATCTTTTCTATCATAGAAAGTAGGGCCTTTATAGCATTGCTTTCACCAATTATTGATGAAAGGCCAAAACACCTACTTACATCCTGCCTGAGTCTAAGATTTTCCTGTCTCAATCTTTTAAACTCTATTGCCCTATCAACCAGAAGGACAAACTCCTCAAGTGAGAAAGGCTTTGTTATGTAATCAAAGGCACCAAGTTTCATGGCCTCAACTGCATCTTTTATTGTGCCAAAGGCAGTCATCACAATAACAGGTGCATCACTGAGAGAGTGTATTTCTCTGAGGAGTTCTATTCCATTTTTATCAGGAAGCCTTACATCAGTAACAATAAGGTCAAAGCCCTGTTCTTTTAAAAGAGAGAGGGCCTCTTCAGCCCTTTCAGAGGATAAGACCTCATAATCATTTGTCCTGAGGCTATCCTCAAGGGTTATCCTCATGAGTTTATCATCCTCTATTACGAGTACACTACCCTTCATATTCACGGACAGGGAAGATCAGTCTAAAGGTGCTACCCTTTCCTTCTTCGCTTTCAACATTTATATCTCCATTATAACTCTTCACTATCTCATAGGTTAACCACAATCCAAGACCTGTCCCCTCACCCGGGGGTTTTGTTGTGAAGAAGGGATCAAAGAGTCTTGGAAGATGCTCTTTCTTAATGCCAGAACCTGTATCACTTACATTTATAATTAGCGAGGAATTATTCCTTGAGCCCGAAACCCTGAGCTCACCACCTTCTTTCATAGCCTGAACTGCATTTATAAAAAGGTTAAGTAAGATCTGCTGAAAATCCTGAGGGTCTATAACCATCTTAAAATCCTCTGGCATATCATTCCTGAATTTTATATTGAGTTTTCTTCCCCTGAATTCCACGAGCCCGTATACTGTATCAACAGCATCTTTTACATTTATCTCCTCCTGCCTTGGCTCCCTTTTTCTTGCCATATAGAGAAGCCTGTTTACAGTGGTCTCAATCCTTTCAAGTCCTTCTCTGATAAGGCTAAGATACTTCTCTCTTAAGAGAGGATCACCTCCCTTCTGCTTGAGTATCTCAAGGCAGTTAAAGAGTCCTCCAAGGGGGTTATTTATCTCATGGGCTATGCCAGCAGCCAGGATACCTATGGAAGCGAGCCTCTCTGACTGCATAAGTCTTTCATGGGTCTTTCTCAACTCTATCTGGGCATTCCTTATCCTCTCCATAAGTGAATTGAATCTCTCTGTAAGAACAGCAATCTCATCCAGACCTCTAACAGGCATCCTGACATCCAGTTCTTCTCCCCTTATACTTTCCATGGTATTTGCAAGTTCTGTTATGGGTCTTATAAATCTCTGGCTCAGAAGCACTATGATACCGAAACCTGCAATAAGAAAAATGATGGTAAGAAGAACTATCCTCAGCACCGTGACCGTTACCTCCTTTTTGACCTTTTCAAGGGATATTCCGAATTTCAAAGTCCCCCATCTCTTTTTTCCTATGGAGAGGGGAAAGGAAAAATCAATGGCTGGCTTATTCTTATGAAAGACCTTCTGAATTAAAGGCACCTCTGAGTTAAGGGCCCTGAGCGTGATACTGTCATTATAGGTCTTTCCATATTCAGTAATATCATTATGGGATAGCACTCTCCCTGTTTCATCAAGTATAGCTATATAAAGCAGGTTTATATCCTTTTTCTGAAATATCTCTATAATATAATTATCAAGAAGGCCTCCCTCTTCAATAAGTCCCAGCCTCTCATAAATAAGGTCATTAATAATAGGAATGGCAAGGGTCTCTCCAAGAAGCCGGCCCTCCCGCTCAACCTCCTGATAGAGGATCTCTCTTTCCCTCTGAACTGCTATAAAACCTAATATTGCCATCAAGCCTATAATGGAGATACCGGTGAACAGGATAAACCTCCTCTGAAGTCCTGGCCTTAGAATCACCTTTATATAACCTATAATCTTATCCTTGGATGGCATCCCTTACCACAGGTATCAGGCACAGAATTAATAAGCATTCTTATCTCTGAATAATCACTATCAGTAGCAGGCATAAAACCATTTCTGAGCTCATCATCAAGCTTCTCAAGCAATGGTTTATATTCAGGTTTTTCAGGCACAATCTCAAAAAGACTCTTCTTTATAGACTCAACAATTGAATAGGGCACATTAGCATTAACCACAAGGGGACCTGTTGGAATCGGTCTTGATTCAGCAAGCCTCTCAAGTCCGAGTTTCTCATATCTCCTTGCTACTGTATCCCTTACTGAACCAGCGTCATACTGTCCCCTCAGGACAGCCTTTGCCACAGAGTCATGATAATCAAAATTCGTATATCCAGAAAGCTCACTTAGATGTATCCCATGGTTTGCAAGCATATATCTTGGTATGAGATTCCCTGAGGTTGACCTCACAGCAGCGAAGGCAACCCTTTTACCCTTAAGCCCTGATACATCTTGCAAAGGAGAGCCTATTTTCTTCATAAAGATACTTCTGTAAAAACCTGTTCCATCAAAACCCTTTGGTCTAAGGATACATATTGCCCCATATCCTGCCTTTGCCTCAAGGTATGTAACAGGTCCGAGAAAGGCCATATCAATTTCACCAGTTCCTATTGCCTTTACAGTCTCTTCATAGTTCTTCTTTATTATCAATTCAAAGGAAAGTCCTGTCCGTTCAGAAAGATAATCAAGAAGTGGCTGGTATCTCTCATAGAGAATCCTTGGATTGTCCTTAGGAATAACACCGAAATATATTATCCTCTTTAGTTTCGTATCATGAGCATTGTTCTTTTTTTCACCTCTTAGAACCCTCTCCATATCCCTTATAGAATCATAAGAATTATCAGAGCCTAATACAAAACCCTCTATCATCATGGAGTCCAGAATCCTTTTTCCTTTTTCTTTTCTATGCATGTTAAGAAGAGCATTCCTTATTTTTGCTCCGAGTTCGGGATTCATATCCTTTGTAACCACAACTGGTGGAATACCAAAAGGAGGAGACCTCTTTATAATCTTTACCTGAGAGGCATAGGGAGAGCCGGTCTTGAGCATATATTCAAAAACAATACTTTCGACAGCAGCACCATCAACCTTCTTTTTTGCCACAAGCTCAACTGACTTATTATGACTATAGGAATAAATGGTCTTTTTAAAAAATTCCTCAGGGGTCTTCCCCATTGTCTTTAAAAGATAAAGAGGATAGAGCCTTCCAGTATTTGACCTTGGGTCAGTAAAGGCAAAGGTCTTGCCTTTAAGTTCAGAGAAGGAATTAATGGGACTATCTTTATGCACAATGATATAAGAATGATATGTAGTCTTACCATTTACCTTTGGAACCACAAGAAGCTCAACTCCAAAGGTCTCTCTATCTTTCACATAAGGATAGGAACATATAAAGGCTATCTTCACCTCGCCATTCTGAAGCAATCTATCCATCTCTTCATAAGACCTCCTATGCACCATCTCAACAGGCATCCCCAGTTCCTCTCCGATGTAATCAACTATCTCCTGATAGTATCTCACCGTCTCAACAGGAGTAATCATTGAGGAGACGCCAATCTTCAGAACCTCGTCCGTAGCCACCCTCTCATTTTTCGGCTCAGCCGGTGAGAAGAAAAAAAGGATGAACAGGGCAGGAATAAATAAAAACTTTGATTTTAAAAATCGTCCTGGTAGTAAAAAAGGCAATTTCGCTCACACCTTAAATTAATTTTTATTTTATATTACAACAAAGACAATAAACAGGGCAATGGATTCCCTCTACACCGAAATTTGCCGATAGAGATAGGGGGTATGCCGAAAGGCCTTTATTGCGACACCTTAATGTAAGCTTTTTAATCAACATTACCGAACATAACCTCCTTCACCTTTTTGATGAAAACTGTTTGTGACATGATAAATAAATTTTTGTCGCCCTTATAAAGGCCTTGAGGCATACTCCCTATCTTAATGCATGTTTCTATCGGCAATTTACAGTAATAATTTTTGCTTGCCCGCAGATAATATTATAGTGTAAACTATACTCACAATCCCGAAGATCCTATATATACAGGAGGTTTTAACTGTGATTACTGCAAGTGATTTGAGAAGAGGCATGAAGATTGAATTTAAGGGTGAACCTTATGAGGTTATCGAATCCCAGCATGTAAAGATGCAGCAGAGGGCACCTATCATGCGTGTAAAGATAAAGTCTCTTAAGACAGGAAGGGTTATTGATGAGACCTTTAATGCTGGAGATAAGATTCAGGAACCTCAACTTGAAGAAAAAGAAATGCAGTATCTTTACAGCCAGGGTGACGAATATATCTTTATGGATATGGAAACCTATGAGCAGGTAAATATAAGTGAGGCTGCTATTGGTGAGGCAAAAAGATACATAAAGGAAAATATGAATGTTCATGTCCTGTACTATAAAGGTGAGCCTTTAACTGTGGAGCCACCCATGTTTGTTGAGCTCAGGGTTGTTGAAACAGAACCTCCCTTTAGAGGAGATACAGCCTCCGGAGGTACAAAGCCAGCTACACTGGAAACAGGTGCTATAATAAAAGTGCCCTTTCATATTGTTGAGGGAGACCTTATAAAGGTGGATACACGAACTGGAGAATATGTAGAGAGGGTAAAATAATGAATCTGGATGAACTAAAGGATATCCTGAATCTCCTTAAGGATACAGACATTACTGAGCTTGTAATAGAAAAAGAAGGTATAAAAGTAAAGGTCAGGCGTGAAAGATTTATAGGTTCCTTTGAGATCCAGCAGACACAGAAGGCCCAGGAGATACCAAAGCCTGCGCAGTTACCACAGGAAGAGGAGACCCGCAGACTGATTACAGTAACAGCACCGATAGTGGGGACATTCTATCGCTCTCCATCACCTGATGCACCTCCATTTGTGGAGGTCGGCACAAAAGTCAAAAAGGGGCAAACTCTCTGCATAATAGAGGCCATGAAACTGATGAATGAGATTGAAAGCGAGGTAGAAGGTGTGGTTGTAAGGATACTCGTTGAAAACGGTCAGCCTGTGGAATATGGAGAACCCCTTTTCCTCATAGAGCCTGTATGAAATTATTCAAAAAAATACTCATAGCAAATAGAGGCGAAATTGCCCTGAGGATCATCAGGGCATGCCGGGAACTCGGAATAAAGACAGTGGCTGTCTATTCTGAGGCTGACAAGGAATCATTACATGTAAGACTCGCTGATGAGGCAATATGCATAGGTCCTGCAAATCCCCAGCAGAGTTATCTTAATATCCCTGCTATCCTGAGTGCTGCAGAGATCACCGATGCAGAGGCAATACACCCTGGTTATGGGTTTCTATCTGAAAATCCCCACTTTGCAGAGGCATGCATTACATCAGGCATCACCTTTATAGGTCCAACACCTGACAATATCAGGATTGGTGGAGATAAGGCAAAGGCAAGGACTATCCTCAAGAGAAAGGGCATTCCTGTAGTACCTGGAAGTGATGGACCGATTAATTCAGAGGAAATGGCTGATAAGGTTGTCAAAAGGATCGGTTTCCCTGTAATCATAAAGGCATCAGCAGGCGGTGGTGGAAAAGGCATGAGGATAGTAAGAGAGGAATCAGAATTTGAGCAGGCCTTTCATATGGCTCAGAGAGAGGCCTTTGCAGCCTTCGGTAATGGTGAACTTTATATAGAAAAATATATCTCCAGTATCAGACATATAGAGGTACAGATACTTGCTGATTCAAAAGGCAATGTTATTCATTTAGGAGAGAGGGAATGCTCCATCCAGAGGAGACATCAGAAGCTCCTTGAAGAGGCACCTTCACCAGCGCTGACAGAAAAACAGAGGAAAAAAATTGGCGAGTTTGCTGTAAGGGCAGCACGGGCAATAAAATACAGAAATACAGGGACCTTTGAATTCATTGTTGATGGAGAAGGTAATGTCTATTTTATAGAGATAAATACGAGGATACAGGTGGAGCATCCTGTAACAGAACTCATCACAGGTATAGATATTATAAAGGAACAGATAAAGATTGCCGCTGGTTATGAGCTCGGCCTCAGACAGTCAGATATAAAAATAAATGGCTGGGCAATTGAATGTAGGATCAATGCTGAGGATCCTGAAAGATTCATTCCATCCCCGGGTAAGATAACCTTCCTTTCGCTTCCCGGTGGACCTGGTGTAAGGGTTGATACAGCCATATATCCAGGATATACAGTCCCGCCATATTATGACTCCTTGATAGCAAAACTGATTGTCCATGGGAAAAATAGACAGGAGGCTATAAAGAGAATGGCAAGGGCACTTGATGAATTCATTATAGATGGTGTAAAGACCACGATTCCCTTTCATAAAAAACTCCTCAATAACCCGCAGTTTATTGAGGGTCAGTACAGTACATCCTTTGTTGAAGAGATGAACAGCTCAAATCTTCCTAAGGAGGTCGTTGAGCCTGTCTAATCTGATAATCCCTGAATCCCAGAGAGCCCACAAAAAAATTCTTAAATTTTTCAGGGATACTCCAATAATCCAGGTGATATGCCCTTCCTCGGCAGTTCTTAAAAATTTTATAAATACAATAGAGATACTCCTTGAGGAAGGCATCAGATGGATACAGTACAGGGGCAAAGACACTCCCAGAAAAGTCCAGTACAGGGATTGTCTCACAGTTAGAGAACTCACCTTAAAATACGATGCCATGTTTATTGTCAATGATTATATAGACCTTGCCCTTGCTACAGGCGCTGATGGAGTGCACCTCGGACAGGAAGATATACCCCTTGAATTAGCAAAAAAGATATTTCCTCAAGGGATTATAGGGATTTCAACACACAGTCTTGATGAGGCACTTTCTGCCCGGTCTGGTGGTGCAGATTATATAGGATATGGGCCTGTATTTCACACAGTAACAAAGGATGCGGGAACTCCAAAGGGTCCTCAATCTATAAAAGAGATTAAGAGATATGTTAAAATCCCTTTAATAGCAATAGGTGGTATTAAGGCAGAAAATGTTATCTCTGTGCTGGAGCATGGTGCAGATGGAGTTGCTGTCTCTTCAGGTATAATAGAGGGAGATATCAAAAACAATGTCAGAAGTTTTTTAAAAGGCATAAAGGAGTTCAGAGATGCCAGAGACAATTACCGAGAAAAAAATTTATACATATAAAGATTATGAAAAACTTCCTGAAGGAGCACCCTATCAGCTTATAAAAGGAGAGCTTATTATGAGCCCTTCGCCTATACCCTATCATCAGAGGATATCAAAAAGGCTTGAGTATATTCTTTATGAGTATGCAGAAAAGAACAAAAAACTCGGTGAGGTCTTTGATGCACCTATAGATGTATATCTTGAAGAGACAGAGGTCTATCAACCTGACATTATCTTTATATCAAAGGAGCGTTCTCACATTATTGGAGAAAAAAAGATAGAGGGTGCACCTGACCTTGTTATTGAGATACTTTCACCCTCTTCTGCCTATTATGACCTGAGGCACAAGATGAATATGTATGCAAAACATAATGTAAAGGAATACTGGATTGTTGATCCTGAAGAAAGATCTATAGAAGTTTATGAGAACAGGGATGGTAAATTTGAGCTCATTGAGAAAAAGATTAACAATGGACCCATCCATTCAAGGGTCATCCCTGATCTTGAAGTATCACTTGAAGAAATATTTTAAAGGAGGTATGGTATGAAAAAGTTTGCTGTCCTGGTAATCGGCTTATTTCTCCTTTTATCCTTTTTGTTTTCCTGTAAAAAACAGGACACCATCACCATAGCAATAGCAGGCCCCATGTCAGGTCCTGAAGCAAAGATGGGTTCTGATTTCAGAAACGCTGTAAATCTTGCTGTGGAAGAATGGAATAATAAGGGTGGTGTCCTTGGCAAAAAGATAACAGTCCTTGTGGGTGATGACCAGTCAGATCCAAAACAGGCTGTATCAATAGCTAACAAATTCGTAACACAGGGAGTCGTAGCAGTCATAGGTCATTTTAATTCAAGCTGTTCAATACCAGCCTCTGATATATATAACAGGGCAGATATCCCCATGATAACACCAGCATCAACAAATCCACAGCTTACTGAAAGGGGTTATAAAAATGTATTCAGGATATGTGGAAGGGATGACCAGCAGGGAATAGTTGCAGCAGAGTTTATAAAGAAAAAACTCGGATTGAAAAGGATTGCGATCATCCATGACAGGACTACCTATGGTCAGGGTCTTGCTGAAGAGGTGAAAAAGGCATTGACCGGCTATAGCGAGATTGTTTACTTTGGAGGTATAACAAAAGGGGATCAGGACTTCAAACCAGTGCTTACAGCTGTAAAAGAAAAAAGGCCTGATATTATCTATTTTGGCGGTATCTATCCAGAGGCTGGCCTCATTATAAAACAGGCAAGGGAGATAGGTATAAAGTCTATATTTATGAGCGGTGATGGCACGATTGATCCGAAATTCATAGAGATTGCCGGGCCTGCCTCAGAAGGTACCTATCTCACCTTTGGACAGGATCCCGAAAATCTACCCACTGCAAAGGATTTTTTAAAGAAATACCGTGAAAGATATGGTGACCCGGGACCTTATTCTATATATGCCTATGATGCAACAAATGTCCTCCTTACAGCAATCAAGGAGGCAGGTTCAACTGATGGTAAAACAATTTCACAGAAACTTCATGAACTTGAATTTTTAGGCGCCCTTGGAGACATTAAATTTGACCAGAAAGGAGATGTGGTAAAATCTCCCTATGTGGTATGGATAACAAAAAATAAAAAATTTGAGGAGTACTGGAAACCATGAAATATGCCTCAGGTAAAGCTGGAAGGATCTTTGTTGCAAGGCTTGAAGATAGAGATGACATATTAAAAAACCTCCAGGAGCTTGCAAAGAAAGAAGATATAAAGGCAGGGGTCTTTTATCTACTTGGAGGTATTTTACAACTTAAATAAATTGATTGACAAATATATATATTTATGTTTAAATATAACTATAACTATGAAGGGGGAAGTTCTCCCGTAGTGTTAACAGGCTTCTGTCTTTTTGGCAATATGCCAGGGTCTTACAAAGGTTAAAGCAACGCTGTGAGGGATCTGGGGTTCTGCTACTGGTCAAATCGCCCTGGAAGACTTCGCAGAGATGCCTCCTTTGTGGCAACATTGACAGAAGAAACCGTAATGCTGATAGGTTCAGATGCGTCAACTGTGGATTTGAACAGCATGCAGACATAGTAGGTGCTATGAACCTAAAGGCATTAGGGTTGGCGGGCGTCTATAGTCCCCGTTTACTACAAAACCAGAGTAATGTTTGTTAATGAAATGGTTAACTATAAGGAAAGGAAAGATAGTAGTGGGTCCTAAGAAGGATGAATTGCCTCCTGAACCACTGTGGAAGGAGATTGAGGGTAATCATGAGGTCATTGCCATAGGTTCTATCTTCTGGCAAGCCGATGAGCCAAAGCTCCATCTTCACGGTGCCTTTGGAAGAGGAGACCATGCCTTTGTCGGATGCCTGAGGGAGGCAGGAGAGGCATTTCTTATTCTTGAGGCGATTGTCATTGAAATAGAAGGCATAAAGGCAGAAAGAGAATTTGATCCAGCCACAGGGCTAACATTACTTAAGATCGGACAGGGTCTCCCTTAAAGATAATCTCTTACTCTGTCTGCAATCTTTATAAAGTCCTCTATGGTAAGGCTCTCGGGTCTTCTGGTAGGGTCAATATCACAGGCCTGAAGGACAGAATTAATATCCATATCTTTAAAAAGCCCTTTTAATGAATTTAAAATGGTCTTCCGTCTTCTCAAAAAGGCTGTCTTCACGATTATCTTAAACAATTCCTCATCAGAGACATTCAAAGGAGACTTGAGCATCTCAATGTGAATCACTGCTGAGTCGACCTCTGGAACAGGCCTGAAGGCACCCCTGGGAATATAAAATTTTATCTCCGGTATTGCCCTGTATTGAATCATTATTGAAAGCACCCCATAGTCCTTTGAGCCAGGCATCGCCACTATTCTTTGAGCAACCTCTTTCTGAACTGTGAGGGTCATGGAGAGCAAATTCCTTGCCTCAAGCAATTTAAAGATAAGAGGTGTTGTTATGTAATAGGGAATGTTTGAAATAACCCGGAAGGGACTTAAATTATTATAGGGAAATCTCAGGGCATCCATCTCAACAATTTCAATATTTTTAAAGGAGCTTAGTTCATCCCTGAGTCTTTTTACAAAGAATGGGTCAAGCTCAATTGCAATGACCTTTCCTGCCTTCTTTGAGAGAAGCCTTGTAAGTCTTCCATGGCCAGGACCGATCTCAACAACAGTATCTCCCTCTTTTAAGCCTGACACATCAATTATCCTTCTCAGGATTGAGGGATCAAAGAGAAAATGCTGACCTAATCTTCTCAATCAGGCTATTTGTTCTGGGAAGGTCCAGGGGCTGGTGCTGGTGGAATCTTCACTGGTTCCTGAGGGATGCTCTGAACTGGTGGCTGAGGGGTCTTTTTCACTACACTTGTCCCCTTTGATGCAGCAATGGAAAGCACAAGGGATGTAACCATAAAGACCGTGGCAACGATTGCTGTTACTTTACTCAGGAATGTGGCAGCACCTCTTGAACCAAAAAGTGTCTGACTTGAGCCACCAAAGGCAGCTCCAAGCTCTGCACCCTTTGAGCTCTGAATCAAGACAACAAATATGAGGAACAGACAGGCAAATATGTGAATGATTGTCGCAAGGGTTATCATTTCTTTGCTCCTTTTGCCTTTATTATCTTAATAAAGCTATCTGGCTTCAGGCTTGCACCTCCAACCAGTGCTCCGTCAACATCTTCAATATTCAATATGGTGGAGGCATTATCAGCATTTACACTTCCACCATAGAGAATCCTTATCTCATCAGCCTTTTCCTTAAAGGCCTCCCTTAACATATTCCGTATAAATCCATGGGCCTCTGCTATCTGCTCAGGTGTGGCTGTCCTTCCAGTACCAATAGCCCATACAGGCTCATAGGCTATAACGAGCATGTGAGGTGTAGAACCCTCTATTCCCCGGGAAACCTGGCTCTTAAGGATATCAAAGGTCTTACCACCTTCCCTTTGCTCCAGCCGCTCACCGATACATAGTATAACAGAAAGACCTGCCTCCTGTGCAGCCCTGAGTTTTTTATTTATAATTTCATCTGTTTCATGAAAGTACTGTCTTCTTTCAGAATGGCCCACTATCACATAATCACAGCCACAGTCCTTAAGCATCAAAGGAGATATCTCTCCTGTATAAGCACCAGTCTTTTCATAAAAGACATTCTGTGCACCGAGCTTTATACCAGAGCCCTCAAGATATTTAGCTGCCACAGCAAGGGATGTGAAGGGAGGTGCTATGAGTATCTCAACATTGTTTATATCCTTTACCATTGTAGAGAACTGGATTATAAAATCCCTTGTCTCCTCTGTGGTCTTATTCATCTTCCAGTTTGCTGCAATAAGGGGTGTTCTCATTATTAACCTCCTATGAAAGGGCGGTGGAGAATACTATCTCATCCCTGAATGCCCTGATGAGATAAAGTGCCTTCATTACCTCTTCATCCATTACATCAACAATAGCTGCATCAAGACCAGCACCAGCCATATAAAGTAGAAAGGAGGCATTAAGCCTTGACCTTATATTC
>JBKBPW010000012.1:0-27274 GCA_046292975.1 Thermodesulfovibrionales bacterium | reverse complement strand
TCACCCCCTGCTATTATTACACTGTAAGGATGTATTGGATAGGCCGGTGTAGGTGTAAGGGCAACATTACCTGGCTCTATAATGGCACGGGCAAGATGAGACAGGCCTTCCTTTGAACCTATCGTTACAACTGCCTCTGACTCAGGGTCAAGGTCAACATCGAAGCGCCTTTTGTACCATTCGCATATAGCCATCCTGAGCTGGGTAATACCCCTTGAGGCAGAATACCTGTGATTCTTTGGATTCCTGGCAGCCTCACAAAGCTTCTCAATGACATGAGGTGGAGCAGCCATATCAGGATTACCCATTCCGAGGTCAATAATGTCCTCACCCTGTTTCCTTGCCTGCATCTTGAGGTTATTCACAACAGCAAAGACATAAGGAGGAAGCCTGTCAATTCTACTGGATATCTTACATTCAACCTTTTTCATAAATACTCCCTACAAAATTTAATATATCCTCTGCATTCATAGAGCTTCTCACAAGAGGACCTGAGGCTACATACTTAAAGCCTAATTCCTTTGCCCTATCCTTAAGGGTCTCAAATACCTCAGGTTTGATATATTCTACAACAGGTAGGTTAGCCTTTGCAGGCCTCAGATACTGGCCTATTGTCAACATATCGCAATGGGCATTCCTCAGCTTTTTAATGACCTCAATTACCTCATCCATAGTTTCACCAAGACCAAGCATAAGGCCTGATTTAGTCAAAATAGATGGCCTGATCTCTTTTGCCTTCTTTAAAATCATAATAGACCTCTCAAAGGAGGCACCTGGTCTCACCTTTTTATAAAGAGAAGGAACTGTTTCAACATTATGGTTAAAAACCATAGGGCCTGCTTCTATTACAGACCTCAAAGCCTCAAGATTACCATTAAAATCTGGCACAAGGACCTCAATTGTTGCTTCAGGTAAGTTCTTTTTTAATTCCTCTATTACCTTCACAAATTGAGAGGCACCTCCATCGGGAAGGTCATCCCTTGTAACAGATGTAATCACCACATGCCTTAGTCTCATCTCCTTTGAGGCAAGGGCTATCCTTCTTGGTTCATCAGGATCAACCCCAAGAGGACCCGTTGCCCTGTTTACTGAGCAGAAGCCACAATTCCTGGTGCATTCTGGACCCAGGATAAGAAAGGTTGCCGTTGGCTTTGAAAAACATTCCTGCCTGTTAGGACATCTTGCCTCCTCGCAGACAGTATGAACCTTCCATCCCTTCAATTTCCTCTGAGTCTCGTGATTAAGGTTAAGTTTATTGCTTTTAATCCATATGGGCAATCTTTTCATGGAGATTATTTTAACACATAAATGATTTTGTTTTTGGAGAAAGGCTTCCTGCTGGTTTACTGTTATGAGTTACAGAAATAGTCTCCATACCAGAATTTTACTGCATCTATAAATATTGAGCGATAATATTGAGCGATCCCCAGCTCCTCATTGCGTACATTTTTTATCAACTATGAAGAACAATACCTTTCCGAAGAGATTATTTTTGAAGGAAACGCGAATACTTTAAAAAGAAATTATTTTTTGTTAAAATGGTATGCAGGAGGGCAGATGACCTTAAGGGTGAAACTTTTATCCATCCTTGGTCTGATAATCATAACTTCCCTTATGATTAATACAGCTGCATATAATTATTATTTTGAAAAATATCAGAAAAGTCTCAAACAAAAAGATATCGCACGAATAGCCACACTGCTTCAAAGAGATAAGGTGCGGAACTCTTTGATGGAATAATATTCAGTGATCTCAAAACAGCTATCCTCCAGCACCATGAAAGGTATGATGGTGGTGGTTATCCTGAAGGAATAAAAGGTGAAGATATTGACATAAAGGCAAGGATAATTAATCTCACAGATTCCTTTGAGGCCATGATGAATGATAGACCCTATAGACCTGCCTTATCCTTTACTGATGCGCTCAAGGAGATAGAGATTTCAGCAGGCAGTCAATTTGACCCCGAGGTTGTAAAGAAATTTTTTGAGATAGTTAATGAAAGTCCACAGATCTTTATTGAAACAGGATACAGAATCCCGGGATAAAATTCAAAAGTCTATGGTAATCCTTTATAATATTCTCTATGATTATAGAGCATTATTCTTTTGGCAGGATTATAGTCAATGGAAAGACCTACACACAGGACCTCATAATTTTCCCTGACAGGATTAATCCTTCATGGTGGAGAAAGGAGGGTCATCTCCTCCAGATTGAAGACCTTGAAGAGGTCATAAGAGAAAAACCTGAGCTGTTGATAATAGGCACAGGTTATTATGGAGTGCTCAAGGTTCCTGAGGAACTTTCCAGTACACTCAGTGCCAAGGCAATAGAGGTGATAATAAGAAAGACAGCAGAGGCAGTTGAGATATACAATAAAAGAGGTGGGACAAAAAAGACAGTTGCCTGTCTTCATCTCACTTGTTAAAATATAAAATGGGCTACAGGGAAGAATTTTACAATCTCATTGAACAACTAAAAGGTCTCACCCTTGACTATTATTCAGAGAGACTTATTACACTTGCTATTTTTGGCTCTGTTGCAAGGGATACCTTCAGGCCAGACTCTGACATAGATATTTTAATAATAGCAGAAGGACTACCAAAAGGAAGGCTTAAAAGGGTATCAGAATTTGAGAAAAATATAGAGCTATCTTTAGAAGAGACCCTGAAGAGGCTTTTCAATCAGGGCATCTATCCAAGACTTTCCCCTCTATTTAAAACACCAGAAGAGGTCCTTCAGGGTAGCCCCATCTTTCTGGATATGACAGAGGATGTAAAGATACTTTATGACAGAGATAATTTTTTTAAGACTTATCTTCAGGGGTTAAAAGAAAGGCTTAAAAGACTTGGAGCAAGAAAGGTTTATTTCAAGGGAGGATATTACTGGGAGCTGAAACCAGACTATAAATATGGTGAGATCATAGAGTTATGACAAATGTTAATCTTGCAAGGCACTATATTATTAAGGCTCAAACAAGACTTGAGGTATTAGAAGCTTATTTAAAAAAAGAGGATTACCCTGATGTAATAAGAGAGGCACAGGAGATTGTGGAACTTGCCCAGAAGGCAATGCTCAGACAGGTTGGCATTGATCCACCAAAGTGGCATGATGTGGGCATTATCATACTTGAACATAAAGATAAATTTTCAGAAGAAATACAGGACGAGCTTCCCGAAATAGCAGAGATATCCAGATGGCTAAGAAGGGAAAGGGAGCTTGCCTTTTATGGTGATACAGATTTTATACCCTCAGAAGAATATACCCAAGAAGATGCTCTTAAGGCCTTTTATGGAGCAAAAAAGGTCGTAGAAGTAGCAAAGAAGGTGGTTATCTTATAGCTATGACACCGGTATGTATAAATGCCAAAACCATATCAGACGCATGGTTCCAGCTCATATACAATCTCTTTGACCATGCCTATAAACAGGAGATCCAGAAGGGCTCTTTTGAAAAAGAGCAGTACAGGCTCCAGTATCCGGGGATCGCTGTATTTATAGAGCATCCAGAAATTGATATGGTACCTGTTATCCCTGTCCATCTTGGTATCCCTGCTCCGACATCAAAGGAATATATAGAAGACTATTTTGCCAATTATCTAATGTGTCCTGAACTTTCTGAGAATGAAACATATAGATATGCCTCAAGGATTCAGGCAAAGATGCCAAAGGGTGGTACACAGCTTGAAAGGGTTATTGAGATGCTCAGGGAAACACCTATGACCAATCAGGCAGTTATTGAGATAGGAACACCTGAAGACCTTGACACCTGCTATGGCAAGGACGGAAAGCTTGATCCACCCTGTCTGAGACTTCTTGATTTTAAAGTTATACCTTCAGGAGAAAAATTACTTCTCACTGTAACAGCCTATTTCAGATCCTGGGACCTCTGGGCTGGATTTCCAACAAACCTTGGAGGTATAGAGCTACTTAAAGAATACATATGCCAGGAAACAGGACTCCAGAATGGTCCTATCTATGCCTACAGTGCTGGAGCCCATATATACGGCTATCAGGAACAGATAGCAAGATTGAGAACCCTGAGAAGAACTCCTTAGTCTCACAGTAACATTTTGTGTAAATAAGTATCATCATACTTTTTATTTATTAATTTATTAAATTTTTTTTATTTACTTCAAAATAAACTCTTGTTACAATATGTATCTTAAAATGAAAAGTCCTATGGAAGATAAACTTGAATCAATTTACAACAGATTCAGAGAGAATGAAGGAAACCTGATATCAATCCTTCAGGATATTCAGGAAGAGTTCGGGTATCTACCTGAGAAGGCCATCTACTGGTTCTCTGAAAAACTTGATGTACCGCCAGCTATTTTCTATGGCATTGCTACATTTTATGCCCAGTTTTATCTACAACCAAGGGGAAAAAATATCATCACAGTCTGTTCAGGAACAGCCTGCCATGTAAAGGGATCTGAAAAATTAATAAATACTGCGATAAAAGAGCTCAATATTTCAGAGGACAATGATACTACTGAGGATGGACTCTTTACCTTTGAAAAGGTGAATTGTGTAGGTACATGCAGTTTTGCCCCTGTAGTATTAATAAACCAAAGGGTCTTTGGTAAGATGACACCAGATAAGCTCATAAAGGAACTCAAAAAGGTAAAAGGAGAAAATGGATAAAAATATTGAGATAAGAGTCTGTGCAGGACCTGGTGGAATAGCAGCTGGTGGAACCGAGGTATTGGAGGCCTTTAAACAATTAGTAGATAAAAAAAATCTCAATGCTGAAATATTTAAAGAATGCAATTTGCACAAAGTTGGCTGCCTCGGTTTATGTGCAAAGGATGTCCTCGTAGAGATAATTATTAAAGGGGAAAAAACCACATATCAATATATTAAACCAGAGATGGTAGAAAGAATAGTAGAAGAACACCTGATAAATGGAAATCCTGTTTCAGAATGGCTTGTTACAGATGATTTCCATATGTTTTATAAAAAACAGCATAAGATTGCGCTCTCTCTTTGTGGAGAGATAGATCCTGAAGATATAGAATCGTATATATCAAAAGGGGGATATAAGGCAACAGAGAAGGTCTTAAAGGAATTCTCACCCCAAGAGGTGATCGAAGAGATCAAAAAATCCGGGTTAAGAGGTCGTGGAGGTGCAGGATTTCCAACTGGCCTTAAATGGGAGATGGCAAGAAATGCACAGGGAGACGAAAAATATTTAATCTGTAATGCCGATGAAGGTGATCCAGGCGCATTCATGGACAGGGCTGTAATAGAAGGTAAACCACATGCCGTGGTAGAAGGAATGATTATTGGTGGATATGCTATTGGAGCCAAAAAAGGCTATGTGTACATAAGGGCTGAATATCCCCTTGCAGTAGAGAGATTAAAAAAGGCTATTGAACAGGCGAGGGTAAAAGGGTATCTGGGAACTGATATCCTTGGCACAGGCTTCAGTTTTGATATAAAAATAAAGCTCGGTGCCGGTGCCTTTGTATGCGGAGAGGAAACAGCACTGATAGCATCCATTGAAGGCAAAAGAGGTATGCCGAGGGCGAAGCCGCCCTTCCCTGTCCAGAGAGGGCTTTTTGGGAAACCAACAGTAATAAATAATGTTGAAACCCTTGCAAATATCCCTCCTGTAATCCTTAATGGTGCGGAATGGTTTGCCTCTTTTGGCACAGAAAAATCAAAAGGGACAAAGGTCTTTGCACTAACAGGAAAGGTTAAGAACACAGGATTAATTGAGGTGCCGCTGGGAATTACTTTAAAAGAAATAATTTATGAAATAGGTGGTGGTATTGAAAGTGACAGAAAGTTAAAGGCAGTTCAAACAGGCGGCCCATCAGGTGGATGTATACCTGCCAGCATGATAGATATCCCTGTTGATTATGAATCCCTTGCAAGGGTTGGCTCAATAATGGGTTCAGGTGGAATGATTATACTTGATGAGACAGACTGTATGGTTAATGTTGCAAAATATTTTCTTCAGTTTACACAATCAGAATCCTGCGGTAAATGTGTTCCCTGCAGGATCGGAACAAAGAGGCTCCTTGAAACCCTTAAAAGGATAACCTCAGGAAGAGGAAAACCAGAAGATCTTGAAAAACTTGAAAAACTCAGCCATGATATAAAGGCCTCTTCGCTCTGCGGTCTTGGACAGACTGCACCCAATCCTGTACTGAGCACTCTTCAGTATTTCAGGGATGAATATGAGGCCCATATATTTGAAAAACGGTGTCCTGCTGGCGTATGCAAAGATCTCCTTACCTACACCATCCTTGAGGAATTCTGTAAGGGTTGTGGTATGTGTCTTAAGGTCTGCCCATCTGGTGCAGTAGTTGGAGAAAAGAAAAAACCTCACAAGATAATACCAGAGGTATGCATAAAATGTGGTGCCTGTTTCGAGGTCTGTAAATTTAAGGCAATTAAAAAGGGATGAGCATGATAAGTGTAAAGATAGATGGAAAGGAATATAAGGCAAGGCCAGGTTTAACCATTTTACAGGTTGCAAGGGAAAATGATATCTATATCCCTACCCTATGCGATGACCCAAGACTCGAACCCTATGGAGGTTGCAGGCTCTGTATTGTCCAGATTAAAGGTATGCCAAGACCTGTTACTGCCTGCACAACACCTGTAACAGATGGCATGGAGGTTACTACAACTAATGAATACATTGAAGGGATAAGAAAGACCATTGTGGAGCTAATTCTGAGTGACCATCCAAATGACTGTATGGTCTGTGAAAAGGCAGGCGACTGCTCCCTTCAGGAGCTTGCCTATTTTTATGGTATAAGGACTAATCCCTATTACGGAGAGAGGAGAAGATATACTACAAAGGACAACAATCCCTTTATTGAAAGAGATATGGAAAAATGTATCCTCTGTGGTAAATGTGTAAGGGTTTGTAATGAGGTTCAAGGGGTGGGAGCTATAGAGATTGCCTACAGGGGATTCACGGCAAAGGTCACACCACCTTTTGAAAAAGACCTGAACTGTGAGTTCTGCGGCCAGTGCGTAAGCATCTGCCCAACTGGTGCCCTTATAGGAAAATCATCCCTTGGAAAGGGTAGACAGAAAGACATTAAAAAGATAGAAACCATCTGCCCGTACTGCGGTTGTGGATGCAATATTACTTTGCATGTCTCAAGAAATGAGGTTATAAGGGTCAGTTCAAGGCCTGACACCCTTAATGAAGGCTGGCTCTGTGTAAAGGGAAGATTTGGTTTTGAATTCATTAACAGCCCTGACAGATTAAAAAAGCCCTTAATAAGGATAAAACCAAAAGATAAAAATTCTAAAGAGATCCCTGTTCCTGATCTCAAGGAATTCAGGGAGGCCTCCTGGGATGAGGTCCTTGATCTTGTAGCAAATAAACTGAGGGAGATAAAAGATAAATATGGACCTGATGCTATAGCAGGACTCAGCTCAGCAAGATGCACAAATGAGGAAAATTATATCTTTCAAAAGTTCTTCAGGGCAGTTATCGGAACAAACAACATAGACCACTGTGCTCGGTATTGACACAGCGCAAGTGTGGCAGGTCTTGCCACAGTATTCGGCTCAGGAGCAATGACAAATTCTATACCGGAGATAGAAAATAATGATCTTCTGTTTGTGATTGGCTCTAACACAAAGGAAAATCATCCGATCATTGCCCTGAGAATGATAAAGGCAGTAAGAAAAGGAGCAAAACTAATAGTAGCTGATCCGAGGAGGATTCCGCTTGTGAGGTTTGCCTCTCTCTGGCTTCAGCATAAGCCAGGGACAGATGTGGCACTACTTAATTCTATTGCCCATGTAATTGTGAAGGAAGGCTTAATAAAAAAAGACTTTGTTGAAACACGCACAGAAGGATTTAATGAAGAATTCTTAAAAAACCTTGAGGAATATACACCTGAAGTTGCTGAAAGGATTACAGGTGTTCCAAAGGAAAAGATCATAGAGGCAGCAAGGCTTTATGGAAGTGCAGAAAAGGCTGGTTTATATTATACAATGGGTATAACCCAGCACTCCCATGGAACTGATAATGTCTTTGCCATAGCCAACCTTGCCCTTCTTACAGGTAATCTTGGGAAGGAATCATCTGGGGTAAATCCCTTAAGAGGTCAGAATAATGTCCAGGGTTCAACTGATATGGGATGCAGTCCGAACATGTATCCGGGGTACCAGAAGGTCACAATACCTGCTATAAGAAAGAAATTTGAAGGCCTCTGGGGCACAGGTCTTCCAGAAAAAGAAGGTCTCTCTGCCTCTGAAATGCTCTTTGAGGCAGAGGCAGGTAAATTAAAGGCAATGTACATAATGGGGGAAAATCCTGTGCTAAGTGACCCTGATACAGGTCATACTGTAAAGGCCCTTAAAGAACTGGATTTCCTTGTTGTGCAGGACATATTCCTTACAGAGACAGCTGCATTAGCTGATGTGATATTGCCAGCAACATGTTTTGCAGAAAAGGATGGCACTTTTACAAATACAGAAAGAAGGGTTCAGAGGATAAGAAAGGCAGTTAATCCCCCGGGAGAGGCGAAAGATGATATATGGATAATAAAAGAAATAAGCAGGAGACTCGGTTATAATATGAACTATGCACATCCAGAGGAGATATGGAATGAGATAGGTATGGCCTGGCCAGCAGTAGCAGGCATAACCTATTCAAGGCTTGAAAGAGGTGGAATTCAGTGGCCCTGCCCTACAACAGACCATCCAGGTACTCCCTATCTCTTTAAAGGTGGTTTTCCTCGTGGAAAGGGGGTATTCACAGTGGTAAAATATATGCCATCCTGTGAGGAACCAGATAGCACATATCCCTTTATCCTTACCACTGGAAGGATGCTCTTCCAGTATCATACAGGTACCATGACAAGGAGGGTCAGGGCTATAGAGACACTATATCACGAGCCCTATGTTGAGATAAATCCAGAAGATGCTATTAAGCTGGGTATTAAAAATGGAGATACTGTACGGGTGAGCTCAAAGAGGGGTTCTATAGTTCTTAAGGCAATGGTCACAAAAAGACCGGACAGGGGTGTGGTCTTTATACCTTTTCATTTCAGAGAGGCTGCCGCAAATATACTCACAAACAGCAAGGCACTGGATCCACTATGCAAGATCCCGGAATTAAAGGTATCAGCAGTAAATATAAAAAAGGAGGAGGATTAACGATGCCAATAAAAGAGGAACTAAAAAAACAGATACTTTTAAGTGATCTAAATGATAACGAGATTGAGATACTGGCAAAAAAGGTATCAGAGGAGTCCTATCCAAAAGGAAAGACCATCTTTAAGGAAGGTGATCCAACAAGAGGGGTATATCTAATCCACAGGGGTAAGATTGAGATATCAAAGATCACACCAGATGGCTGGAAACAGACACTTGCTGTCCTCAGGGATGGCCATTTCTTTGGAGAACTCTCCCTTATAGAAGATAAAAAGAACCACGGTGCTGATGCAGTGGCACTTGAAAATACAGAACTCTTTTTAATAAAAAAAGAAGACTTCAAGGAACTTGAGAAGAGTAATCCCCTCTTAATGTACAAGATAATGAAGACCATTGCAAAGGTTGCAAGTAGAAATGTTCATTCCATGAATGAGAGATTAGTAAAACTTCTTATAAGCTACTAAGGCAGGTTTTACCTGCATTTACCCTATGAGAGTGAGAGGTGACTATGGTACTCGATCCCAAAAAATTTGATCCAACCAAATATGCAGACTGGCAGATTGCCGAAGAGGCAGAAAAACATATGAAGACCTGCTACCAGCTTGCTGAGGAACTCGGTATTGAAAAGGAAGAACTCATTCCCTACGGGCATTATATTGCAAAGGTTGACTATGCAAGGGTCTTGGAGAGATTGAAAGACAGACCAGATGGAAAATTTATTGAGGTTACAGCTATTACACCAACACCCCTTGGAGAAGGGAAATCCACAACCACTATGGGACTCCTTCAGGGTATAGGTAAACGCGGGAAAAAAGTCACGGCTGCAATTCGTCAACCCTCTGGTGGTCCTACAATGAACATAAAGGGTTCTGCAGCAGGAGGAGGGCTCTCCCAGTGTATTCCACTTACTGAATTTTCTCTGGGGCTTACAGGTGATATAAATGCTGTCATGAATGCCCATAACCTTGCAATGGTTGCACTTACAGCAAGGATGCAGCATGAGTCAAATTACACAGATGAACAGCTTTCAAAAAGAAATCTGAGAAGGCTTAATATAGATCCAAAAAATGTGCAGATGGGATGGGTAATGGATTTCTGTGCACAGGCTCTAAGGAAGATCATAATAGGTCTGGGAAGTAAACAGGACGGTTTTCTGATGGAATCCAGGTTTGATATTGCCGTGTCTTCCGAGGTTATGGCTATACTGGCGATCTTTACTGACCTTGCTGATTTCAGAAAAAGGATAGGTAGCATTGTGGTTGCCTATGATAAACAGGGCAATCCTATAACCACAGAAGATCTTGAAGTAGCTGGTGCCATGACCGCCTGGATGAGACAGGCACTAAATCCAAACATGCTTCAATCCATAGAAGGTCAACCCTGTTTTGTCCATGCAGGACCTTTTGCAAATATAGCAGTCGGTCAATCATCAATCGTGGCTGATAAAATCTGTCTTAAGCTTGCTGACTATCATATAACAGAGTCAGGCTTTGGTGCTGATATTGGCTTTGAAAAGTTCTGGAATGTGAAATGCAGATATTCAGGAAACATCCCTAATGTCTCTGTTATAACTGCTACTGTAAGGGCCCTCAAGCACCATGGTGTTAATGCTGGAGCACCACCTGTTATCCCAGGAAGACCCATACCCAAGGAATACTATGAAGAAAATCTCAAATGGCTTGAAGACGGGTGTTCAAATCTCATCCATCATATAAACATAGTTAAAAAAGCAGGCATCAATCCAGTGGTGTGTATAAATAGATTTCATACTGACACAGATGCAGAGATAAAACTAGTCAAAAAAATAGCTGAACAAGCTGGTGCAAGGGTTGCTGTATCAGAACACTGGAGATATGGAGGCGAAGGTGCCCTTGAGCTTGCTGATGCAGTCCTTGATGCTTGCAATGATAAGGTAAACTTCAAATTCCTTTATGACATTGATACACCTCTCAGAAAAAGAATTGAATTGATAGCAAAAGAGGTTTATGGTGCTGATGGAGTGACCTATTCAGCAGAAGCCACTCAGAAGGCAGAGATGTTTGAAAAGGATCCAAAGTTTAAGGACTTTGCCACAATGATGGTTAAAACACATCTCTCCCTTTCTCATGATCCGACACGCAAAGGCGTTCCAAAAGGATGGACACTCCATATCCGTGACTTTCTTGTTTTCGGTGGTGCAAGGTTTATCTGTCCTTTAGCAGGTGATATAAAACTTATGCCAGGCACATCTTCTGATCCTGCCTATCGCAGGGTTGATGTAGATCTCTCAACAGGAAGGGTGAAAGGCCTTTTTTAAGCCTTAAAAGTTCATGGGCCAGGCAAGTACTGGCCCCTATAACCTCGCCCTGAACATTGCAAAAAATTTTTCTTTTATCCTATCACAGAGAGGTCTTCCAAACCACTCATCAAGGAATATCTCATTAGACCTCTTTAAATCATCTTCAAAAAGGTTTTTCATATAGAAACCGAAATCCTCACTCCATATGCCAACATTTCCCTCATCATTCCATCTAAGGGACTGGGCATCAAGATTTGCAGAACCCACAATACTGAACAGACCATCAAAGACATAACTTTTTGCATGAAGAACAGCTCCTTCATAATGAAATATCCTTACACCATTTCTTAGAAGCCCTGTATAAAAGGCCCTTCCTGCATAATGTGCAGCAGGCACATCACTTATACCTGGTAAGATCAACCTTACATCAACTCCCCTTCTTGCGGCTTTAATAATGCAATTAAGCAATCTCAGGCCAGGGACAAAATAGGCTGTTGTGATATAGATAAATCTTTTTGAATTCTTTATACAGTAATAAAGGAGTTTTCTGAATCTTCTACTTCCTCTGAAGGAAGAGGCAAAGATCGGAATAACTGGATACCCTTCTTTAAAAGAAAAGAGGGGCCCTGAAAAATTCTCTATTGATTCACCAGCCCATAGTCTCCAGGCCCTTCTGAATTCCTCAAAAAGCTGATAAACCGCAGGGCCTTCAATTAATATCCCTGTATCCCTCCAGGGCTCTTTCCTCCTCAGGTGAAAGCCACTGTATTCATTGGCAATATTAAGTCCCCCAGTAAAGGCCTTTCTACCATCAATGATAATTAATTTTCTGTGGTCCCTTCTTACATACTTAAGAGGTGCTGATAATTTGAAAGGTCTTGATGCAGCAACCTTTATACCGGCATTTATAAGCTCCTTCCAGAAACCGCGGGGAGTTCCAAAGGAACCAAAATGATCATAAAGAACATATACCTTTATACCCTCGCCTGCCTTTTTCTTAAGGAGATTTGCTATTTTCTTGCCTGTGTCATCGTTTCTGAATATATAAAACTGGAGTGTAAGGAATTTCTCTGCCCTTTCTATTTCATTTATAATAAGTTCAAAGGTCTCCCTTCCGCCATGAAGAATCCTGACAAGATTCCCATCAGAAAAACTCGCTTTTACTATTTTCTCTATATTGTCTTTCTTCATATTTAAAAATAAAAAAGGGGCGTTCTAACGCCCCTGAATTTTTCTATACAAAATAGATTAAAAATAAAGATGTACAAGGAGGGATGTGATCTCTTCATCCTTGTTGTCTGCAAGTCTGAACTTGCTGTATTCTAAGGCTATCTTGGTATTGAGCCATGGAAGATAGGAAAGATTTACAGTTGGTCCTTTTTTATCAAATTCATTATTGTCATCAGAACTTACATAATCATAGGCAAGTGTAATGCCGTACTTTCTCTCATAAAAATAAGAACCCTCAATATAAAATCCGCTGAACTCTATATTGTTTCCAGGGGTATTTTCAAGGTCTTCATCCTTTCCCTTCATATACACTACTACTGAATCAAAGGAATGGGGTCCTGATTCAAGCTGAAACTGTGCATCTATCCCGAATCTATTTACATCACTCTCATAAATGGGTACCGGGGTTGGATCATTTGAATGGTCATATCTCTCCATTATAAATAAAGCCTCCGAGCACGTGGCATTCTTTTTAGGTAGAATCATAACCTGAAGCTCCTTTTATATCCTGAGATCAGAGGCTAACTTTTTAAAATTCACTGCCTTTAACTCATTTCTTATCAAAGTCTGAAGCCTTACCCACACAGGATGCACAGAACATTTTCTTACCCTGTTACAGCTCTTTGAATCAATCACACAGGTATTTACAGATATAGTCCCTCCAATAGCCTCTACCACTTCAAGGAGTGAGATATCCTGGGGTCTTCTGGCAAGCCTGAAACCGCCCTTCACTCCCCTTATGGGAAAAACAAATCCTTTTTTTGAAAGCTTCTGGAGTATCTTTGATACAAAGGGAGCTGGGATATCCATTTCCTTTGCGATAGCAGAAGCTCCCTTGACTTCATCAGGTTCTCTGGAAAGGCATAAGATACATCTTACAGCATAATCAACTTCTCTTGTAATTTCCATAGAAAATCATACCTTAAAATTGAGTTTAAATTCAATACTTGACAAATCCTCTTTTGCTGTGTTGAAATTAGTTATCAATATCTTATGGGAAAAGAAGAGGCAAAAAGGATTTTCAGAGAGTATATCAAGAAGCAGGGTCTCAGAAATACGAGACAGCGTGAGGAGATACTTGATGTGTTCCTGTCTTCAGGTGGCCATATCACTGTGGATGAACTTTTTGATAAGGTTAAAAAAAGAGACTCCTCTATCGGCTATGCGACCATACATAGAAATCTGAATCTCCTTCTTGAGGCCGGTCTCGCAGAAGAGATAAAGGTTGGAAAAGAAAAAACCCGTTATGAGCAGATGCACATGAAGGAACACCATGACCATTTAATATGCTTAGAGTGTGGAAGATTTATAGAGGTAGTGGATGAAAATATTGAGAAGCTCCAGAATAAGCTTGCAGAGGAAAATGAATTTACTCCTGTAAGACACAAGCTTGAGATCTATGGTTACTGCAAGAAGTGCAGATAGTTAAAGAATATCTCTTATCTTATTTACAAGCCCTTCGATTGTGAAGGGTCTTCCATCAAACTTGTTTATCCTGTGATGGAAGGTATAACCTGTTTCTGTTTTAAAGAGTCTTGCAAACTGAGATGTGGCATTGTGTTCTATACAGATAGTTGTTTTAGCCTTTTCAAGTAAACTCAGATAATCAAATTTTTCCCTTAACGGAAAGGGCCATAATTCGCTGAACTGCATCATGGCAATTTTATATTTTCCTGAAAATGCATCCACGCATTCTTTAACCACTCCATAGGTTGAGCCCCAGCATGTAAGGACTGCATCGGGTCTTTCATCTCCATAAATAACAGGAGGTTCAATCTCTTTCTGAAGAAGAGGAAACTTTTTTAAAAGCCTCTTTTCAACCATCTTTATCCTTGTCTCTGCATCCTCCACAATATGGCCTTCTTCATCATGCTCATCACTGTCTGTAACAACAAGATGTTCTGATTCTCCTGGCACAGCAAGGGATGTAATACCCGTATCTGTAAAGGCGTGCCTTTTATATTCCTTTATCTCAGAGAGTTTATCAGCCCTGAGCCTGTAATCATTGAATCTTAATCTGCCAAGATCAAGCTCATCATAGGTCCATTGAGAATCAGCAAGGTGCTGATCAAATAAGATAATTGCAGGGACCTGATATTTCTCAGCAAGGTCAAAGGCCTTATTTGTGAGATACAAGGCCTGTTCAGGAGTCCCGGGTGCAAAGATAATCCTTGGAAATTCACCATGAGCTGAATATAATGCAAAGTTCAGGTCAGCCTGCTCTGTCCTTGTTGGAAAGCCTGTTGCAGGACCGGGTCTCTGACCAAGGGCAATCACAACTGGTGTCTCTGTCATTCCAGAAAGGGAAAGCCCCTCTACCATAAGGGCAAATCCTCCTCCAGAAGTAGCGGTCATTGCCCTCACACCTGCAAAGGAGGCACCAATAGCCATGTTTATTGCAGCAATCTCATCCTCAGCCTGTTCAACAATAATTCCATAATCAATAGAATTTTCAGCCATGAAATTTAAAATGCCTGTTGATGGAGTCATGGGATAAGCAGTATAAAATTTGCAGCCAGCACTTATTGCCCCAAGCCCTATTGCCTCAACACCATTTATGAGTAATTTGGGTTTGTTTTTTGCAGATACTGAAAAGGAGCACCTTGGACAGTTTTTAATAGCATAGTCATAACCAGCCATTGCAGAATCTATATTTGACTTTATAACTGATTCTCCTTTTTTACTGAAGGTATCCTTTATTATGTCAAGTAATATCTTAATATCCATGCCAAGCATTCCAAGGACCGCACCAACAGCAACCACATTTGCCATGATCTTATTACCACCGCGTTCAATGGCAAGACCTTCAAAGGGTATATCAAGATAATATGGTCTATTTTCTGGAGGTGTATATCTTAATGACCTTGAATCATAGACAAGGATTCCTGAGGCATTTAATTCCTTTTCATGAAGTTCTATGCCAGCGCGGTCAAGGGATATTAATATATCAATCTTTTCTTTTACTGCGTAAACTGGTTTATCTGAAAATCTTATCTGGTAAAAATTATGTCCTCCCCTTATCCTTGATTCATAGTCCTGGGCTGTAAAGACATGATAACCTGTTCTTGAAAAGACCCTTCCAAGGGTATCACCAATAGTCTGGATACCCTGGCCTGCCTCACCGCTTATCTTAATGGAATAATCCATAAAAACTAAAAGGGAGGAGAAGTCTCCTCCCTTAATACCTTAACAACCTTCTATTGCCTTTTTCTTCTTTGGAGCTGCCTTTCCTGAGAGTGACTTGATATAGGTAACTATATTTGCCATATCAGAGCCTTTTGGATCAATTGCCTTACCCTTGAGTGCCATTTCTATACAGAAGTTGACTGCCTCTTCAAGGGATTTCTGGCTCTTTCCCATTAGATTGAATTCCTTTTTTGTACCAGCCTGTTCAAGACCTTTACCATCTGGATGACAGGAATTACAGGACTTTCCTGAGGTACCGAGTTTCGGGTCATTAAAAAGGGCCTTACCCTTTTCTACATTGCCAGCAGCATAGGCAATGGCAATGAGTGATAAAACACTGACCAGAATAATTAAAAATCTTAAACCTCTCATACTGCTGCTCCTCCTTTATATAAGGATTTGTCCCTGAAAATCAGGGTTCTTTAACAAAAGACTGAATCTGCCTTATCCTCCTTGCAAGCTCCCTTAAGGCATCTGTAAGGCTGTATCCCCTTTCCATCATATCCCTCACGAACCTTGCCTTTGAAAGCTCACTGATTATCTTTTCCGTTGATTCATTTCTTAGACAAATATTTTTACCGGTCTCAAGTTGTTCTGCAATACAACCCTCAATCTCTTCCGGGGTGAATCTCTTGGCAAGTTCTTTTATTTCACCAATCTCCAAATCAGACCCCTTTTTAATTATACCATAAAAAACTAAAAATCAAATATCGCTGTCTTTTATTTAAGCCTGGAGCAGATACACACAAAGGGTTGTGATAGAGGTTTGTCTGCTGCCCTGTTCGCCTAATCAAAAACCTAAATGAGATAGCAAAATATTTTATTGTCGTATAACCTGAAGGGGTTCAAAGGTAGTTGCCCTTTTTGACGGGTAAATACCGGCAAGTATTCCAATTGCAATAGATGCAATGGTTGCAAAGAAAATACCTGTTATTGAAATGGAAAAGGGCAATCCTGTCAGGTTAAAAATTGCTCCACTTGCAGGAAAACTGAGAACTAAACCTGCAAGCCCTCCTGTCAGTGAAATAAAGGATGCCTCCATAAGGAATTGAATTATTATGTCCCTCTTTGTAGCACCCACTGCCCTTCTTATACCTATCTCTATCTTTCTTTCATTTACTATCAAAATCATGATGGAAAGTATTCCAATTCCACCAATCAGAAAGGATATGACTGCTGATATCCTTCCGAGGGTCTTAATCAGGGAGATTGCCTGTGTCTGAAGGGTCATAACATCCTTCATGTCTATAATTGTGAAATCATCCTCTTTGCCTTGTTTAAGGTTGTGTCTTTTTCTCAATATCTCTCTTATTTCAACCCTGGCAAGCTCATTATATGCTCCTGGCCTGATCTTTACATAAATTGTGTTGATATAATCTTTATTTACCACTCTCCTTAAAAAGGTGCTCAGTGGAACAAAGACCTGATTATCCTGATCAACACCGGAAACATCCACACCCTTTTCTTCCATGACTCCTATGACCTGAAAGGGCACCCTGTAGATAAGAATGTGCCTGCCCAGAGGGTCTTCATTCCCGAAGAGCTTTCTTGCAACTGCCTTACCAAGGACAATAACCTTATTAAGCCCTTTTATATCATTGTCTGTTATAAATACTCCGTGCTCCACATTGAAATTCCTTATAGTGGTGAAATTAGGCATTACACCAATAACAGGGATATTTGAAAGGCTTATACCATCGTACCTTACAGGAAAGGGTCTGTTTGAAGAAGGCGAGACATCAATAACAGAGGTTGTTCCAGTCAGTATTGCACGGGAATCTTCTATTTTTAGTTTTGTTGATTCAGAAAGTATCCTCATCCTCACACCAAATCTCTTAACTATACCACTTCTAACAACGATGATATCCTTGCCAAGTTTTTCTGCCTCAAGCTCTGTCTTCTTCACAAGGGACTTTGAGAGATTGGCAACTATTATAAGTGAAAATGTCCCGAGGAATACACCAAATATAGCAAGCAATGTCCTCAATCTGAAGCCGCAGAGAGAACCAGTGGCTATCTTAAAATTAAGATATATCCAGGAAGATAGTCTCATCTTTCAATAGATTATCCCCTTATAGCCTCTACAGGATTGAGTTCAGCAGCCTTCCTTGCAGGCTGAAGTCCAAAGATTATCCCAACCAGCCAGGACAGAGTAATGCCAATTGCAAAGGCCTTCCATGAAAATTTCATGGGAAATTCAAATATAAAGGTCAGTAGTTCAGAACCTGCTCTTGCAAGGATAAATCCTGTAAGACCTCCCAGTGTTGTTAATATAACCGCCTCACCAAGAAACTGTAAAAGGATATCCCTTTTATTTGCACCAACAGCCCTTCTGAGACCGATCTCATTGGTTCTCTCCCTTACAGAAAGGAGAAATAGATTGGCAAGGACAAATCCAGCCACTATAAGTGAAATCAGGCCTGTAACCCCAAGAAAGGCCACAAGTGTACCTGTAAGGGCAACAAGGAATTTAATAATTTCTTTTGGTGATATAATCCTGAAGTCATCAGAGTCAGCCTCCTGAAGCCTGTGTCTATGCCTCAAAAAAGACCTTAATTCTTCAATATAAAGATTGAGATTCTCTCTGTCCTCAAACCTGATCCTGAAGGCAGATATATATCTTGTCTCATTTTGAAGCTTTCTCATAACAGTTGTAATGGGCATAATTATCCTGTCATCAAGTATGTCTCCCCCAGGTGATGTGCCTCTTTCTGAAAGCACACCAACGACCTGAACAGGCATGTTTCTTACAGTGATGTATTTCCCTACAGGGTCTTCATCTCCAAAGAGTTGTCTCATTACATGAATTCCCATAAGACAGACATTCCTCATTCCCTTTACATCCTCTTCAGTGAAGTCAGAGCCCTGTATTACTGGCCATGTCCATACCCTGCTGTAATCACTCGTAGAACCAACAACAAGGGTCTGATGCCTCCTATCTTTATAGGATACATTTACCTCCCTGACTGCAGTCATTGGCACAACAAGATAGGCACTTGAAAATTCTCTTCGCACGGCCTCTATATCATCAAGTGTAAGCGTGCGCTGCCTCAGTCCCAGTGCCCTTATCTCCTCAGAACCACCTAAGACAAGGAGTGAATCAGGACCGAATACAGACACTATATCAAGTGCCTTTTCATAGGCTCCCTCTGTGGCTGCAACTATTATAGTAATGGATGAGACACCGAGGCTTACACTGAGAAGGCAGAAAAGTGTTCTAAGTTTGAAGGCCCTGACAGCCCTGATGGATTGCGATATTATCCTCATGAGACGATCCATTTTTATATCATAACACAGCAACAGAATTATAAAACCGTTCCCCTAACAGAGACTTCAAAAATACAATAGAAGATTTACAATATACCTTAAATAAAAAGAGAGGATACTGAAAGGGTAATACCATCACCTCGAAAATCTACGATTTTCTTAGAAGCTATTCCTTCATATTTCTATCGTCAAGTTTCATAAGCAAAATCAGGTTATCTCTCATGGCTCCAGTAAAGGGCCCTGTGGAGACTGAGACCCTTCTTTGATATTACCCGCTCATAGTAAAATCTCCTTTCAAGATATGAACCTATATCCTTTGAAAACCTCTCACCAAAGACATTGAACAACAGAGATATTATTATCAGCAAGACTGAAATACCAATGAATAATCCGAACTTTTTTTCATCTTTCATACTGTACTCCTTAGGCATCTGTTACATCGTAGGCATTCTGAATCAGGAGACCCCAGAGGATTGTCCACAGGGCATTTCTTATTGCCTTTATAACCGAAAAGCCTTCTTGAAACTAAACCAGATAACGCACCGACAGGACAGAAGTACCTGCACCAGGCCCTTTTTATTTTCAGGTTTATTAATAACATTAGGAATAAGAGGCTCCATTGAAAAATATTACCATGAAATGAAAAGAGTGTAATATAGGTCTCAAATATGCTGTATTCAGGGACACCTGTTAAAAGAACAAGGAATGTTATAAAAAACAACAGATAATATTTTAAACCTCTGAATCTTAAATCCTTCTCTGAAGCGATATCCCATTTCTTTACAGGTATCCTTCCGATAAACTCTGCTATGGCACCAAAGGGACAGAGCCATCCACAATAAAACCTGCCTGCCATAACCAAAGAGGCCATTACGGTAAATATTAATAAATATAAAAGAGATGAAGAGGAGAATCTGAATAAAATCAGGTTATAAATATGTATAATTGAAAAGGGACTTGAAAGATAAAAACCAAGTATAAAAATACTGAGCAAGAGATAGATATCTCTTGAGTTTAAAAATTTTTCTCTCCTCCTGCTTAGATAGAAAAAAAGGAAACCCGAGGCAAAAAATATCCCATAAATAAGCCACTGCTGAAGAATAAAATTCCTCTCTTTTTCTTCCTCTATCTCAATCTGAAAGACCCTTGATGCCATTATCCTTGAGCTTTCCCTTATGGTCCTTGCAAGGGCATCCACACTCACAGTTGCCCTGCTTATTCCATCAATATCTTTATCTATCTCAAAGGGATCCTTTATAGATTTTCCTATATATTGAGAAAGATATTGCTCTGTTTCCATGTAATAGACATAGTTCTTTGTTTCCCTGTGCTCAAGGATTTTCAATCCCCTTAATATCCCATTTCTGTCAATAACCAGTAATACCTTAATTGGACCAGCATATCCCTTTATATCAGGCCTTACATCATAACTATTAAAGGCTATCACTTCTCCCTCTGAAGGATAATAAAATGGCCTTCCTGTTTTTTTATGAAAGACAACATCAGGGGCAATTTCTTTAAGATAAAGGGTCTCATCAAGAGGTTTTTCCGTAAACCTTCTAAGTATATTGCCTCCCGTAATGGAGACAATTAAGATCACAATGAATATTATCCTAAGCCTTTTCATTTCTTAAAGCAGAGGCAAGTGAGCTTATTTTAATAATAGAAAGTATAAAAAGTGAATTCTCTGTACCCATAAGGGGAACAAGATAGATGGTTGTCAAAAAGGCACCGATAAAAGAACCTCCAAGGTCTATTGCATAAAGCAATGCAGAGGGATATTTTCTCTCTTTCAAGATATTGCTTGATATTGAAAACTGAAGGCCTCCCAGAAAACCTGAAAGCAAGGAGGCAAGGTAAAAGGAGAGTTCATATCTCATAAGATAAATAGATAATAATATCAGGCATACAAAAAGTAATTCAGAAAAACGAAGGTCATTCAATGATTTCTTCTGGGAAAAAATCCAGGAGCCGGCAGCCAGACCGAGCATAAAGAAGGAACTCAACAGGCCTATCCTTTCATAGATATATCCATAAGAGGTCTGGTATAAAAGTATCAGGATTACTGAAAAGGCTATTGTGGTATAACCTGTTGTAAAGATTGTATAGTGAACAGGTCTTTTCAATAAAAAAAGGGAAGCCCCAAATATGAATATAAGGATAACTATGACCCCTTTATCCTTAATTGAAAGGATATTTTTAAGGATACCTTTCTCAGAATATGACCAGAAAAATAGGTTATACAAATAGGCAACTGGCGCTGTATCACTATTAATTTCACTGATCTCTGAGAATCTCTTCTTTACCATCTCGGTCTTTAAAGGTGAGAAGATATCATAAAAGAGCCCGGGCTCAAAATAATTAAAGGATATCTTTCTTTCAATAAATCTTTTCACCAGGGATGGAGGATTAAGGTCAAGTTGAGACTGTGAAGCAATCATAATACCGTATTCCTCCGAGGAGACATAGCAATAGGGAAATACCTTCTTTAAGGAATTATAAATGGTTCCATTTAATCTTTGAAGAGGTCTGCTTATATAGCCATAGGCTGATGAAAGTCTCATAAAAAGTATGCCATCATCTTTAAGAACCCTCTTTATCTCCCTGAAAAACTCAATGGTATAAAACCTTGATGATAAGGCAGTTACAGGCTCAGGTGTATTAAGGACTATAAGATCGTATCTTTCAGACAATTTTCTTATAATAAATCTCGGATCTTCTATGATAATCCTCAATCTACTATCTTCAAGATAAGGCCTGTCATCCTTGCTAAGAAGGGGCTCGAGGGTCTTTATTATTAATTGATCCATCTCAATAAGATCTATAACCTGGACAGGATATTTAAAGAATTCCCTCAGGACTGAAGGCATACCTCCTATAAGAAGTATTCTACGGGGAGCCTGATGGAGGGTCATGGCTGTGTGGACATCTGTTTCATCTCTGAGATAATCCGGATAGGAATAAAAGAATCTACCACCGGTGTAGATGATCTTATGACTGTTATCTGAAAGGATTACTATCTCCTGATATCTTGATTCACTAATCTCTTGGAGATTAAAGGGTCTCCATTGTAAGGCCTGAATCTTTATGAAGGCTATGTAAATAAGCGGATAGAAGAAAAGTAATATTAAGGCTCCTTTCTTTTTTGATAGCCAGAATCCCGCAAAAAAGCTCATTACGCCTGCAAAGAGACTTATCCACAGGCTGTTTATCCTTCCTGAAAAGATATATACAAAGAGCAGACCACCTGCAAAGGCACCAAAGGCCTCCACGGCAAAGACAACAGGACCTCTGTTCCATCTAATAAGTGAAGAGGAAAATAAAAAACCGTAAAGTAGAGATACAGGACAGACAATCACAAATGTCCAGAAAATTGTTCCACCCAGAGAAAGAGCTTCTCCGGGGATAAGATGTGATAGTGGTCTTATGAGATCTATGATCACAAAACTCAGTGGAGAAATCATGCCGGTGATAAAGAGAAGCAAAGGAAGAATCTCCCTCTTAAGCCTCCTTCCAATTAAGGCACCTGCACCTGATGAAAGAAGCCATATGGAAAGGGTAATGCCGAGGTGGAGCTCATTACCTGACAGGACTGAGAGGAGTTTCCTCATAAGGAGGGTCTGCATGAGGATACCACTCATGCCTATAATAAAGACTGTCAAACCCATTGATAATATGTTATTATAATAAAATGGTTAGTTTTTTACTCAAAAAAGTCTTCGGCACAAAAAATGAAAGGGAGCTTAAAAGGCTCTGGCCTATTGTCCACAAAATAAACTCCCTTGAACCTTCAATAACAGGACTCTCTGACCTTGAACTCAGAAAAAAAACTGATGAGTTTAAAGAGAGACTCCTTAAAGGTGAAACCCCAGATAATATACTTCCTGAGGCCTTTGCTGTGGCAAGGGAGGCTGCAAGAAGAACCCTCAATATGAGGCATTTCGATGTTCAACTCCTTGGTGGTATAGTCCTTCATGAAGGAAAGATCGCAGAGATGAAGACAGGTGAGGGAAAGACCCTTGTTGCTACCCTTTCACTCTATCTAAATGGCCTTGAAGGACGGGGTTGTCATCTTGTAACAGTTAATGATTATCTTGCCAAAAGGGATGCCCAGTGGATGGGTCCTATTTATCACCTCCTTGGCCTTTCAGTTGGTGTAATCCAGCACGATGCCTCATTTCTCTATGACCCCACTTATCGTTCACCTGATAAGAGATTTGACAGGTTAAGGCCCTGTTCAAGGAAAGAGGCCTATCAGGCAGATATTACTTATGGTACAAATAATGAATTCGGGTTTGACTATCTCAGGGACAATATGAAGTATGACATAAATGATTACTGCCAGAGAGAACTTCATTATGCAATAGTTGATGAGGTTGACAGTATCCTTATAGATGAAGCAAGGACACCCCTTATTATATCAGGACCTTCAGAGGAATCAACAGGTAAGTATTATCATGTTGATAAAGTGGTAAGAAAACTTCAGAAGGATATTGATTTTACCATTGATGAAAAGGCAAAGACAGTAATACTAACAGAGGCAGGAAACCATAAGGTTGAAAGACTACTTGGTGTTGATAATCTCTATGACCCATCAAATATAGACCTTGTCCATCATGTGCTTCAGGCACTTAAGGCCCATCATCTATTTCACAGGGATGTTGATTATGTGATAAAGGATGGAAAGGTCATTATAGTTGATGAATTCACAGGAAGACTCATGCCAGGCAGGAGATGGTCAGATGGTCTTCATCAGGCAATTGAGGCAAAGGAAGGTCTAAAGATTGAAAGTGAAAACCAGACCCTTGCAACTATAACATTTCAGAACTATTTCAGGATGTACAATAAGCTTGCTGGAATGACTGGTACTGCTGATACAGAGGCAGAGGAGTTTGCAAAGATTTATAATCTTGATGTCGTAGTTATTCCAACACATAAACCAATGATAAGGATTGACTATCCTGACTTAATATACAAGACAGAAAAGGCAAAGTTTGAGGCAGTGGTAAGTGAGATTGAAGGGTGTCATAAAAAGGGGCAACCAGTGCTTGTTGGAACTGTATCAATTGAAAAATCTGAAAGATTAAGCTCAATGCTGAAAAAGAAGGGCATACCTCATTCTGTGCTCAATGCCAAATATCATGAAAAAGAGGCAGAGATAGTTGCACAGGCAGGCAGGCTTGGTGCTGTAACAATTGCCACCAATATGGCAGGCAGGGGTACTGACATAATACTTGGTGGAAATCCAGAGGGTCTTGCAAGATTAATGCTCAGAGAAAAGAAATCTGACTGGACAGATGAAGAATTCCTTGAGGCCTTTAAAAAGGCTCAGGAGATATGTGAGAAAGAAAGGCAGAAGGTCTTAGAGGCCGGTGGTCTTCATATCATAGGAACAGAAAGGCACGAGGCAAGAAGGATTGACAATCAGCTCAGGGGACGCTCAGGCAGGCAGGGAGACCCTGGTTCATCAAGATTCTATCTTTCTCTTGAAGATGACCTCCTGAGGATCTTTGCATCTGACAGGATATCTGGCCTCATGGACAGACTCGGTATGGATGAGTCAACACCCATTGAAAACAGACTTGTTACCAGGGCTATAGAGAATGCCCAGAAAAGGGTTGAGGCTCATAACTTTGAGATAAGAAAACACCTCCTTGAATATGATGATGTCCTCAATAAACAGAGGACAGAGATTTACAGATTCAGAAGAGAGATACTTGAGAGTGATGACCTTAAAGAACATATTCACGGGATGATTGAGGATACCATTGATGAGCTCATGAGTATTTACTGCCCCTCAGATAATCATCCAGAAGAATGGGATTTAAAGGGTCTCAAAGATGCCCTCTGGAGTATATTCTCTTTTAATGAAGATTTAAGGCCTTCAGAAGACCTTAAACACAATATATTGGAAACCCTTATTAAACTTTACGAAAAAAAGGAACAGGAGATAGGTCCTGAATTCATGAGATACCTTGAAAAGGTCTTTCTTCTTAGTGTGGTTGATGCTCAATGGAAAGACCATCTCCTTGCAATGGATCACCTCAAGGAAGGAATAGGCCTTAGGGGATATGGTCAAAGGGACCCCCTGGTGGAATACAAAAAGGAGGCATTCTATATGTTTGGAGAGCTACAGGACAGGATAAACAGGGAAACCCTGACAAGGCTCTTCAAGGTGGAGATAAAGAAAGAAGAAAAGGCACCTGCTATTACCCTGAGACAGTCTCCTGTATTTGCCTCTCAGAGATTAAGTTATAATAAAAATGATGGAGGCCCCAGGGAACCTGTCCATGTAAAGAAGATCGGAAGGAATGACCCCTGTCCCTGCGGCAGCGGAAAGAAATATAAGAAATGCTGCGGAGTAGATGCATAGAATAGTACTTATAGGTAAAAATTCCTCAAAAGATGAATACTGGCAGATCTTGAGGGAATTTAATCAGGATGTCCTGAGGTTTACTAATATAAAGTCTGCAATAAAGTTACTGGAAACATCACAGGATAGAGTAGAACTTATTGTAATAGACAAAGAGGAGATTAAAAACCCTTATTTAAGAAAGCTCAATAATCTCACAAAAGAGATCCCAAGAATTATACTCTATGAAAACAGTGAAAGAGGGCTCCTTCAATGTCTGAAATATCCCTTTACATACCCCCTTTTCAATCCAAAACCAGAAACCCTTTTAACGGTATCAAAAAATATTCTTTATTTAAAAAATCTTCATAAAGATAATGAAATACTAAAAACAGAAAATGAGGAAACAAAAGAAACCCTTCGTTTCTTTGAGGGGATAAGTAAAATACTCACCTCCTCCATCGATCTTGACGAGATGCTTCATATAATCATGAAAAAGGTTAAAGAAATAACCCGTGCTGATGCCTGGTCAGTGCTGCTGCTTGATGAGGAAAGCAATGAGCTTGTATTCAGGAATGTTGAGGGGAGGAAAAAGAAGCATCTCCAGCAGATGAGGGTAAAGCTCGGAGAGGGCATAGCTGGATGGGTTGCAAGGGAAGGTGTTCCTGTTATAGTGCCTGACGTTTCCAAGGACAGCAGGTTTTCCTGCAGGATTGATAAGGTAATAAATTTCAAGATAAGGTCACTGCTCTGTGTTCCAATTATAAGTAAAGGAAAGAGTATAGGTGTAATAGAACTTGTAAGTAAAGACAGAGAAAAACCCTTCACAAAAAATGACCTCGATCTCATGCTCAAGTTTGTTGACCAGCTGCCATTGCCATTGAAAGGGCAACCCTCTATCAGAGGATGGCAGAGCTTGTCATAATTGATGATCATACAAAATTATTTAATACCAGATATCTTCACAGGACCCTTGATACAGAAATATACAGATGTAACAGATACAAGACATCTCTTTCTCTTATTTTTATGGATGTGGATCATTTCAAGCTAATCAATGATACCTATGGACATCTTGTCGGGAATAAACTCCTTGTGGAGATAGCTCAGTTACTTTTGAAACATTTAAGGGCAGCTGATATTGTGGCAAGATATGGAGGAGATGAATATGTGATAGTACTGCCCCAGACTCCCCCGGATTCTGCTGCAAAGATAGCAGAGAGGCTGAGAAGGAATATTGAGCAGAATATCTTTTTAAGAAAAGAAGGTTATTTTATTAAAGTAACAGCAAGTTTCGGAGTCGCCTCTTACCCGGAAAGTGCAAAAACAAAGGAAGATTTGCTCAGGCTTGCTGATGAGGCAATGTACAGGATTAAAAACACCACAAGAAACGGAGTCTATGCAATAACCTGATGGCCCTCTTTAATTATGCCACCAAAGAGATAATCCTGAAGATTGTTTACTACGGCCCGGGGTTGAGCGGCAAGACTACCAACCTTGAGGTCCTTCATAAATCTTTTTCACCTGAATCAGTGGGCAAACTCATATCCCTTTCAACAGAGGCGGACAGGACCCTCTTCTTTGATTTCCTTCCTGTAGAACTTGGAAAGATAAAGGACTTTATCCTGAGATTTCAGCTCTATACAGTACCCGGCCAGGTTAGATACAATTCCACAAGAAAACTTGTCCTCTAAATCTGATACAGAAGACCCTTGCAGACTTCAGCAAATCCCAGAGAGAGATGGTGATACAGTTAAGAACAGTATATGATATCCTTGGTAAGGCAAGGCTTGAAAAAAAGGGCATATTCTTTTAAATCACCTCTTT
>JBKBPW010000011.1:25807-27273 GCA_046292975.1 Thermodesulfovibrionales bacterium | reverse complement strand
GGATTACGAATTGATTGCCTCACCGGATTATAAGGAGCTTGAGGCCCTTTATCGTGCAAGACAGGACTTTTTGCCTCCTTATAAGCTCACATTTCAAAAGGCCTCTCAGGAATCGGGGGCGAAAGTAACAGTTCAGGCAGGGACTTTAAGAGAGCTCGAGTTTAAATCCGATAAAGACCTCCTTGATTATGTCATTGCCCTCAGCAAAAAGGGACTAACTATCCAGAGGTATAAAGGTCTTGGAGAGATGAATCCTGGCCAGCTATGGGAGACCACAATGGATCCTGAAAAGAGGTCCCTTTTGAAGGTTACTATAGAGGATTCTGTAAAGGCTGATGAGATCTTTACTGTACTCATGGGTGACCAGGTTGAACCGAGGAAAGAATTTATAATGAAACATGCACTTGAGGTAAGAAACCTTGATATTTAAGGGAGGTAAATAAGTGGAGGAACAACAGAATTTAATAGGTGCCTCAATAGATACCAGAGAGTTAGAAGAAGAGATGAAGGTAAGTTACCTTGATTACGCCATGAGCGTAATCATAGGGAGGGCATTGCCTGATGTGAGGGATGGACTGAAACCAGTGCAGAGGAGAATACTTTACGCAATGTTCAGGGAAGGACTCCTTCCAGGCAAAAAATATTCAAAATGTGCTGGTGTGGTTGGAGAGGTCCTTAAAAAATATCATCCCCATGGTGATACTGCTGTTTATGATGCCCTTGTGAGGCTTGCCCAGGACTTTAATATGCGCTATCCACTTGTTGATGGTCAGGGAAATTTTGGTTCAGTTGATGGTGATCCTCCAGCTGCCTACAGGTATACAGAGGCAAGGCTTGCAAAGATAGCTGAGGAACTCCTTGCTGATATTGATAAGGACACAGTGGATTATATTCCTAATTTTGATGAAACTACAGAAGAACCAGTCGTGTTGCCAACCAAGATACCCAATCTCCTCATAAATGGCTCATCCGGTATAGCAGTTGGAATGGCAACAAATATACCTCCTCATAATCTTGGAGAGGTAATAGATGCCCTGGTAAGGCTTCTTGATGAACCAAACACAACCATAGAGGAATTAATCTCTCTTCTTAAGGGACCAGATTTTCCCACAGGCGGCATCATCTATGGTACTCAGGGTATAAGGGAGGCTTATCTTCACGGTAAAGGCCTTATAAAGATAAGGGCAAGGGCCAGAATTGAGAGAGACAAAAAGGGTGACAGGGTAGTTATAACAGAGATACCCTATCAGGTCAACAAGGCCCAGCTGCTTAAAAAGATAGCAGAGCTCATAAGGGATAAAAAGTTTGAGGGCATCTCAGAGCTCAGGGATGAGTCAGACAGGGATGGGATAAGAATAGTGCTTGAGCTCAAGAGGGGAGAGATTGCACAGGTGATCCTCAATAATCTTTACAAACATACGCAGATGGAATCCACCTTCGGGATAATAATGCTTGCCCTTGTTGGT
>JBKBPW010000011.1:0-25797 GCA_046292975.1 Thermodesulfovibrionales bacterium | reverse complement strand
CCGAGGATACTGAATCTCAAAAAACTCCTGACTCTATTTCTTGAGCACAGAAGAAATGTAGTCTTAAGAAGGACAGCCTATGACCTCAAAAGAGCCGAGGAAAGGGCCCATATCCTTGAAGGACTCAAGATAGCAGTTGAAAACCTTGATGAGATAATAAACCTTATAAAGAGCTCAGGTTCACCAGAAGAGGCTAAGCTCGGGCTCATGAAGAATTACCCGCTTTCAGAGATACAGGCACAGGCAATACTTGATATGAAGCTCCAGAGACTTACAGCCCTTGAAAGGGACAAGATACTTTCTGAATTTGAAGAGACTCAGAAGGAGATCAGGACACTGAAGGAGATACTCGGAAGTGAAAAGCTTGTGAGGTCGATTATAAGGCAGGAACTTCTTGAGGTAAAGGAGAGATATGGAGACCCGAGGAGGACAGACATTGTGGAAGAGACAGGAGAGCTGAAGATAGAAGACCTGATAACAGAGGAAGACAATGTTATAACCATATCCCATCTCGGTTACATAAAGAGAAATCCCCTTTCTCAGTACAGGAGTCAGAGAAGAGGGGGAAAGGGTCTGACAGGAATGGAGACAAAGGAAGAGGATTATGTTACAGACCTTTACATTGGCTCCACCCATGACTATATCCTGTTTTTTACAAATAAAGGAAGACTCTACTGGCTCAAGGTCTATCAGATACCAGAGGCAGGCAGATATAGCAAGGGTAAGGCTATTGTAAATCTGCTTCCACTTGAAGGAGATGAAAAGATTGCTACAGCCCTCGCCACCAGGCTTGATAAAGAGGGTTATATAGTTATGTTTACAAAGAAGGGGCTTGTGAAGAAGACAGATCTCAGGGAGTTTTCCAATCCAAGGTCAAAGGGAGTTATTGCAATAAACCTTGAGGAGGATGACGAGCTTATTGCAGTAAAGCAGACTGATGGTAAATCTGATCTTATCATTGGTACAAAAAAGGGCCTTTCAATAAGATTTAAAGAAGAAGAGGTAAGGCCAGTGGGAAGGGTTGCCAAGGGAGTTATAGGGATCAGGCTTCTAAAGGATGATGAGGTCGTAAGTGCTGATACAGCAGAGGAGGGAACCACACTTCTTACTGTCACAGAAAAGGGGCTTGGCAAGAGGACAGAAATAAAGGAATATCCAGTTCAGGGAAGGGGTGGAAAGGGAGTGATTTCTATAAAGACCACTTCAAAGGGTGGCAATGCAGTGGGTCTTCTTCAGGTAAGGGATGAGGATGAGATAGTTATTATCACAAATTCTGGCAAGGTTATAAGGACAAAGGCAAATAATATCCCGATTCAGGGTAGAAGCACCCAGGGTGTAAAATTAATGGACCTTGAAGAGGGTGATAGGATAGTAGGTATTGGGAAGGTAGCAGAAAAGGAAGACTCTGAGGTTGAATGACCTGCTGTGGGGTCCCCAAAAAATCGTCAGATTTTTTGGGGTGCCAGTCATGATGCCGGAGTAAGAACTTGTGGCAAAGGTAACTCCTCTTGACTGGTTGGTAATAGCCCTTTATTTTGCCCTCTCCTTAAGCATAGGACTTTATTTTACAAAAAAGGCATCAAGCAATCTTACAGAGTTCTTCCTTTCAGGCAGGAGAGTTCCCTGGTGGCTTGCTGGCATATCAATGGTGGCTACCACATTCAGCTCAGATACTCCCCTTTATGTAACAGGTCTTGTCAGGTCTAATGGCATATACGAAAACTGGCAGTGGTGGTGCTTTATCTTTTCAGGCATGATGGCTGTATTTATCTTTGCCTCTCTGTGGAAGAGGCTCGGTGTATTTACTGATGTGGAATTTATAAATTTAAGATATTCCGGTAAACCAGCAAAGGTATTGAGGGCCTTTAAGGCACTTTATTTTTCCCTGATTATCCACACGATTATAAAGGCACAGGTCATACTTGCGATGGCAAAGATACTGGATGTGCTTCTTGGCTGGAGCAAGTGGCAGGCAATAACAATATCAAGCCTTATCACCCTTTTTTATTGTATGGCCTCTGGTTACTGGGGTGTGCTTACAACTGATTTCTTCCAGTTCATTATCGCAATGCTGAGCGCTGCGCTACTGTCTTTTTTTGCTGTTAAGGCTGCAGGAGGTATAGATGCAATAAGGATGGCTATTAGTCCTGATACCCTCAGATTTTTTCCATCAATCGGAGATGATTTATCTGGCCTTCTCGGTGCGAGCTTTCTTACATTCCTTGGTTATATAGGCATTGCCTGGTGGTCAAAATATTCATCTGATGGAGGGGGGGTTATTGTTCAGAGGATAATATCCTGTAAGGATGAAAGAGAAGGCATAAAGGCAACAATGTTTTTTAATGTATTGCATTATGGATTGAGGACGTGGCCATGGATACTGGCTGCCCTTGCCTCTATGATTATATATCCCTCTCTTTCTGACCATGAGATAGCCTATCCAAAACTTGTGGCTGACCTTATGCCTCAGGGACTCAAAGGATTGATGATAGCGGGTTTCTTTGCAGCCTTTATGTCAACCTTAAGCACTTATCTTAATCTTTCATCCGCCTACTTTGTGAATGATTTCTACAGGCCTTATATAAGACCGCATGAAAAGGATAGTCATTATATAATCATCGCAAGGCTATCCATGATATTGCTTTCCATTGTTACGGCAATAATTACCTATCATCTGGAATCCATTGTTGAGGTCTTCAAGTTTCTGATTGCCTTTGGCTCAGGTACAGGACTTCTTTATATCCTCAGGTGGTTCTGGTGGAGGATTAATGCCTGGAGTGAGATATCTGCCATGATAGCCTCAACAGTGATAAGCGTTATTGTCTATACCATTCCAGGCCTGAATTCCGCCAACTATTTTATAAAGCTTTTGCTTATAGTGTCCTTTTCAACCCTTGTATGGTTTAGTGTAACCTTATTGACAGAGCCTTCTGAAAGAGAGGTCTTAAGAAAATTTTATGAACTTGCAAGGCCTTCAGGTCCTGGCTGGAGGAAATTTCATATAAAGGTCGGAGGAAATTCGACAATGCCAGGCTTAGTAAATTGGTTCCTCGGGTCTTTTTTTATTATAGGCCTGACCATTGGCCCCGGGAAGGTTTTTCTTAAAGATTATTTATCAGGCCTAATATTCTTAAGTCTTGCTTTAGCTGCAGGCATCATTCTCCTTTCTAATATCTCAAAAGCAGAAAACAATTAATCACTTATTTTGTCCCTTTTGCATGGAAAAAATATTTCCGATACAAGGATTAAGGGCTTCTGGTCTCGGGATCTGAATCTGTTTGACCGATATCCACTATATATTGGCTAATATTGCTTTTATAACGCAATATGTAGGGTCTATTAAAAATTTTTATTTGACAGACTGAATATTATATGGTATAAATGGACAAAGTCATAATAAAAGGGAGGACTTTTATGTTGAAAAGAGGACAATCTTCACCTACGGTGTCTACTGCACCAAATCTTCCAAAGGTTAACCTTACAAAAAATGCCTTGACAGTGCTTGAAAAGAGGTATCTAACAAAAAATGAAGAGGCTGAGATAGTGGAGACCCCTGAGGAGCTATTCTGGAGAGTGGCAACCCATATCGCCTCAGCAGAACTTCTTTATGGAAGCTCATCCCAAGAGGTAGAGAAACTTTCTTGGAAATTTTATGAACTACTGACAAGCCTGCGTTTTCTACCAAATTCACCTACCTTAATGAATGCAGGTAAACCCCTCGGGCAGCTCAGTGCCTGCTTTGTTATACCTGTAGATGATTCCATGGAAAGCATCTTTGATGCTGTAAAGGCTGCAGCAATTATTCATAAAACAGGTGGTGGCACGGGTTTTAGTTTTTCAAGACTGCGTCCAAAGGGAGATGTAGTAGGTTCAACAAAGGGTATCTCATCAGGCCCTGTGAGTTTTATGACTGTCTTTGATACAGCCACTGAGGCCGTAAAACAGGGTGGTACCAGAAGAGGTGCCAATATGGGTATATTGAGGATTGACCATCCTGACATACTGGAATTCATAACATGCAAGGATAAAGAAGGAAGATTTTCAAACTTTAATATCTCTGTTGCCCTTACCGAAGAATTCATGCGAGCTGTGCTTGAGGATAGAGAATATGAATTAATAAATCCACGAACCAGAAGGGCTGTAAAAAGATTGAGGGCTAAAGAGGTTTTTGAAAGGATAGTTCATCATGCATGGCTTAATGGAGAGCCAGGCATAGTTTTTATTGACAGGATTAATCAGTCCAATCCTACACCTCATATAGGCGAGATTGAAGCAACCAATCCCTGCGGAGAGCAACCACTGCTTCCTTACGAGTCCTGCAATCTTGGTTCAATCAATCTTGCGAAGATGGTGAAGTTTGATAACGGCCATGCCGAGGTTGACTGGGAGACCCTTAAGGAGACCACATGGCTTGCAGTCAATTTTCTTGACAATGTTATTGATGTAAATAAATATCCCATCCCGCAGATAGAAGAAATCACAAAGGCAAATAGAAAGATTGGCCTTGGGGTGATGGGATGGGCAGACATGCTTATACAGCTGAGGATACCTTATAATTCAACGAAGGCCTTTGAGCTGGCTGAAGAGGTGATGGGTTTTATACAGAAGGAGGCAAGGGCCTGTAGTGCAGCACTTGCGGCAGAGCGAGGGGTATTCCCAAATTATCATGGAAGTATTTATGATGGAAAACTGAGGCTCAGAAATGCTACCCTAACAACAATTGCACCAACTGGAAGCCTCTCTATAATTGCTGGATGCTCTCCAGGGATAGAGCCATTATTTGCGGTTAGTTTTATAAGGAATGTCCTTGATGGAACAAAGCTAATAGAAGTCAATCCCTATTTTGAAAAAGAAGCTAAAAATAAAGGCTTCTGGTCTCCGAGCCTTATGGAGGCAATCTCTGAAACGGGCAGTATCCAGCACTTTGATAATATCCCAGAAGAAATAAAAGCCATATTTCTTACAGCCCATGACATAAGTCCTGAGGTTCATATAAAGATGCAGTCAGCTTTTCAGAAATATGTGGACAATGCTGTATCAAAAACAGTAAATTTCCCTAATTCTGCAACTGTTGACGATGTCAGGAGGGTCTATCTGCTTGCCTATGAGCTTGGCTGTAAGGGTGTTACTGTTTACAGGGACGGCTCGAGAGAAACTCAGGTTATTACTAAGAGTGATGAGTTAGGAGTTAGGAGTGATGAGTTAGCTCAAAAGGTTCTGCCAAGAAAGAGGCCTGAGCTTGTAAGGGGAGCGACCTTGAGGATGGAGACAGGATGCGGAAATCTTTATGTCACAATTAACGCAGATGAAAGAGGTGCACTCTTTGAGGTCTTCACGCATATTGGTAAAGCTGGTGGATGTGCTGCCTCTCAAGCAGAGGCTATTGGAAGACTTGTTAGTCTGGCTTTAAGGTCAAATGTTGCTCCTCAGGAAATCATAAAACAGCTTAAAGGTATTTCGTGCCATCAGCCAGCATGGCGTAATGGTGGAAGGATATTGAGCTGTTCAGATGCGATAGCAAAGGCTATTGAAAAATACAGGACATTAGAAGCAAAGAACCCTTACTCGTACCCCAAAAAATCTTGCGATTTTTTGGGGACCCCGATTGATAGCCGACCTGATGGTGGCGAAAGAACTGTTGACTTCTATGAGTGCATACCTTTTGGTAGTTGCCCTGAATGCGGTGGAGCCATAGAACATGAAGGAGGATGTGCAGTGTGCCGAAGTTGTGGATTTACAAAATGCAGTTGACATAATATCCTCTTTTGTAATATGTTATTCTGTATATGGCACCCAAGCTCGGTGAATTACTGGTCGCAGCCAATCTTATTACACCAGAACAGCTTAAGCAGGCCCTTGACCTGCAAAGGCGTGAAGGTGGAAGGATTGGAAGTAAACTTATTAAACTTGGATTTCTTACTGAAGAGAAGATAGTATCTTTTCTTAGTAAACAGTATGGGGTGCCTGCAATAAATCTTGCTGAGTATAAAATTGATCCTAATATAATAAAACTTATTCCAAAGGACCTCGCTCAAAAACACTTGATTATACCTGTCACAAGGGTTGGACCGAACCTGACTATAGCGATGGCTGATCCAACTAATGTCTTTGCAATAGATGATGTTAAATTTGTTACTGGTTACAATGTGGAGGTTGTTGTTGCAAGCGAGTCAGCTATTATAGAAGGGATATCAAAATATTACGGAGCTGCAATAGTCCCGACTACTTCAAGAGAACCTGTCTCAAAAACTCCTTCAAGAAGCACTTCTGCACCAGAGATAACCATAGAAGATATGGAACTCGGAGAAATAGACAAGATTATTGAAACTGCCCTTGTCGACATAGGTGAGGAAACAGAAGAAGAGGTCGTAGAAAAGGTAGATGCACCGATTGTAAAATTAGCAAATAAGATCTTAATAGATGCCATACAGCAGAGGGCAAGTGATATCCATATTGAACCCTATGAGCGAGACCTCAGGGTCAGGTACAGGGTTGACGGAGTAATGTTTACAGTCCAGACGCTTCCAATAAAGATAAAAGGGGCACTCACATCAAGGATAAAGATAATGTCAAAACTTGATATTGCTGAGAGGAGGTTGCCTCAGGATGGAAGGATTAAATTAAAACTCGACAAAGACAGGGAGATCGATTTCAGGGTATCAACATTGCCCTGTCTTTTTGGAGAGAAGGTGGTTCTGAGACTTCTTGATAAATCAAATCTTCAGATAGATCTTACAAAGCTTGGATTTGAACAGCAACAGCTTGATGACTTCATGGATGCCATATCAAAGCCCTACGGAATGATCCTTGTAACAGGGCCAACTGGAAGCGGTAAGACAACCACTCTTTACTCTGCGCTCAATCATCTCAACAAACCTGATGTAAATATAATGACTGCAGAGGATCCAGTTGAATATAACTTTATGGGTATTAATCAGGTTCAGATAAAGGAAGAGATAGGCCTTACCTTTGCGGCAGCCCTGAGGTCCTTTTTGAGGCAGGACCCAGATATCATCATGGTTGGTGAGATCAGGGACTTTGAGACAGCAGAGATTGCTGTAAAGGCAGCACTTACAGGTCACCTTGTGTTAAGCACACTTCATACAAATGATGCTCCAAGCACTATAACAAGACTTCTCAATATGGGCATAGAACCATTCCTTGTCTCATCCTCTGTTATATTGATCCTCGCCCAGAGGCTTTGCAGGAAGATTTGTCCCAATTGCAAGACTGAAGAACATGTTTCCCCACAGGCATTGATAAAACTTGGATTTTCAGAGCAAGAGGCAAATACTATTAAGGTTTATAAAGGAAAGGGATGTCCGTCCTGCAATAATACAGGTTATAAAGGAAGGATAGCCCTTTATGAGGTGATGACCATAAAGGATGAGCTGAAGGAACTGATCCTTGAGGGTGCCTCTGCAGGAGAATTAAAAAAGGCTGCTATAAAACTCGGAATGAAGACCTTGAGGATGAGCGGTCTTACAAAGATAAAAGAAGGAATAACAACAATAGAAGAGGTATTGAGGGTGACCTTTGGAGATTGATTTATTAAACCAGTTGAAGGAGGCGTAGATGGCTACTCTTTATGAACTTCTTGAATTAATGGTAAAAAGTAATGCATCAGACCTTCATATAACAGTAGGTAGTCCTCCGAGAATTCGGGTTGATGGAAAACTTATGCCAGTCAATATGCCTCCACTTTCAGCTACTGATACAAAGGAGCTTTGCTACAGTATACTTACTGATGCCCAGAAGCACAAATTTGAGGAAAATCTTGAACTTGATCTTTCTTTTGGTGTTAAGGGGCTAAGCCGTTTCAGGGCAAACATATTCATGCAAAGAGGAGCTGTAGCTGCTGCAATAAGAACCATACCATGGCAGATAAGGAGTTTTAAGGAACTCGGGCTTCCTGACATACTTAATGAACTTGTAAAGAAACCAAGGGGATTAATTCTGGTAACAGGTGCAACAGGCAGTGGTAAGTCTACAACACTTGCAGCGATGATTGACAGGATAAATGATGAGAGGGCTGACCATATTATAACAATTGAAGATCCTATTGAGTATCTCCATTCACACAAAAAGGCCTTGATTAATCAAAGGGAGGTAAATGCTGATACAAAGTCCTTTAAAAATGCCCTTAAGTATGTCCTGAGGCAGGATCCGGATGTAGTTCTTATTGGTGAGATGAGGGACCTTGAGACCATTGAGGCAGCACTCACTGTTGCTGAGACAGGACATCTTACACTCGCCACACTCCATACAAATACAGCAGTTCAGACAATAAACAGGATAATTGATGTCTTCCCACCCCATCAGCAGGAACAGGTGAGGGTCCAGTTATCCTTTGTCCTTGAAGGAATCATATGCCAGCAATTATTACCCAAAAAGACGGGTGGAGGAAGGGTGCTTGCAATAGAGATCCTGATCCCTAATCCTGCGATCAGGAACCTCATAAGAGAGGATAAGATACATCAGATCTATTCTATGATGCAGACAGGCCAGGCAAAATTTGGTATGCAGACAATGAATCAATCTCTACTTGACCTGTACCAGAGAGGTTTAATTTCATACGAGGATGTCCTTACAAGGTCGCCTGTTCCTGAGGAACTCATAAATATGCTCCAGCGGGCTGGCTCTCCCGGAAGTCCAGCAGGAATGAGGAGGTAATATGCCTACGGTCTTTCAATGGGCAGGAAAGAATGCCCAGGGCGTGGTAGAACAGGGTGAAATAGTTGCCTCTTCAAAAGATGAGGTTATTGCTCAATTAAGACAGAAACGCATCACCCCTACACTTATTACAGAAAAAAAGGCAAGGGCAAAAAGGTTTGGTGGAAGGGTTAAGGACAAAGATATAGTTGTCTTTACAAGACAGTTTTCAACAATGATAGACGCAGGCCTTCCCCTTGTTCAGGCCCTTGAGATACTCTCAACACAATCTGAAAATAAATACTTCGGAAGTATTATTGCACAGGTAAAGGCGGATGTCGAAGGTGGCTCAACTTTTGCTGATGCCCTTAAAAAACACCCCAGGGTATTCAGTGAGCTATATGCAAATATGGTTGCAGCTGGTGAGGCAGGAGGAATACTTGATACAATCCTGAACAGACTTGCAACATACATAGAGAAGGCAATGAAACTGAAGAAGAAGGTTAAGGGCGCAATGATCTATCCTGCTGTTGTTGTATCTGTTGCAGTAATTGTGGTTGCAGTTATCATGATAGTTGCTGTGCCTAAATTTGCAGAGATGTTTTCTCAACTTGGGGGTACCCTTCCACTTCCAACAAAGATAGTTATAAATATAAGCCACTTTCTTGCAGGTGCTGGAGGTGCATCAATAGCTGTTTTTCTTATAGTCTCTGCTATTGCCTTTACAAGAATCAGGAGGACCGAAAAAGGTAAATACGCTACTGATGCCATTTTCCTTAAACTTCCCATATTTGGGGTCCTGATAAGGAAAGTCGCTGTTGCGAAGTTTACAAGGACACTCGGCACTCTGGTTGCAAGTGGTGTACCTCTACTTGATGGCCTTGAAATTACCGCAAAGACAGCAGGTAACAAGGTTATAGAATATGCTGTCAGGGAAGTTAAAAAGGCTGTCTCTGAAGGTAAGACCCTTGCAGAGCCTCTTATGAAATCAGGAGTCTTTCCTCCAATGGTTACACATATGATATCAGTAGGTGAATCAACCGGTGCCCTTGACCAGATGCTCTCAAAGATAGCTGATTTCTATGATGATGAGGTGGATGCTGCTGTCTCAAATCTTACAGCCATGATAGAGCCGCTTTTGATGGTATTTCTCGGTACCACAGTCGGCTTTATAATTATTGCAATGTATCTACCCATATTCAAAATCGGTCAACTCGTTCAGTGACGAAAGTTAAGAGTCTTATTCTTTTCAGGGTCATAGTTACCATAGCCCTGGTAGGCTCTTACTTCTTTTTTAAAATAGGACCCACTCCCTTTCTGTATCCCCATTTAATTAAATATCTAATTTACAGTGTGCTCTTCATGAGTATATCTTCTCTTGTTGCCCTGAGGTATATCAAAAAAATAAAACCCTTTGCCTATCTTCAACTTATTCTTGATTCCCTTCTCATAATTGCCCTTATCTTTATGACAGGAGGAGTGGAAAGCTGGTTCAGTTTTATCATGATAATTAATGTTATAGCAGGTGCTATTGTAATCGGTAGAAGTGCTGGATTTATAATAGCCACGATATTGAGCATACTTTATGGAGGATTAATTGACCTGCAGTTTTACAGGGTTATCCCTTTACCTTATGACCCTACCTTAAAGGTTACACATTTTCTCTACAATATCTTCATTCACATTTCAGCCCTCTATCTTGTTGCCTACCTCACAGGTTATCTCACGAGCAGGCTTGAAAGTGCATCCAGAAACCTTGCAGAAACTCAGCATGACCTTACAGAGTTAAAAGCGCTCAACACCATGATTGTAGAGAATGTGCCAAGCGGAATTGTTGTGGTTAATCATAAAGGTAAGATAATTGCCTTTAATAACCACGCAGAATTGGTCACGGGACTTAAGAGGCAAAATGTAATAGGAAGGGATCTCCTTGAGGTCTTTCCATTTCTTAAAGATCATTTCTCTAACTTGAATGCTCAGACCTCTGATTTTCGTTTCAGGACAGAGGGTATATTAGAGACTCGAGGGAATCAGAGGATCATAGGGATAACAATCAATACTTTTAAGTCTGATGACTCAAGGGGATTGATAGGTGTATTCCAGGACCTTACAGAGATAAAGAAGGCAGAGGAAGAGACAAAGAGAAGGGAGAAACTTGCTGCAATTGGAGAGCTATCCAGAAACATTGCCCACGAGATAAGAAATCCACTGGCATCACTAAAGGGTTCTGTTGAGATGCTCCTTGAAAATAAGATCTCAGAAGGGCAAAAAAGAAAATTGATGGAGATAGCCATTAAAGAGATGGACAGGTTGAATAAAATAATTACAGATTTTCTGCTATATACAAGACCGGCTCCGATTAATTTAAAAACTTTTGATCTCATAAAACTTCTGGATGAGGTTGTATTAATGTTAAAGAGTTCAAGTAAAGCAAAAGGAATAGATATTACAAGAAGAGGACCGGATAGCCTTATTATAAGGGCAGACGAAAATCAGCTCAAGCAGGTCTTTCTAAACCTTGGTACAAATGCCCTTGAGGCAATGCCAGAAGGAGGTAAACTCAGTATATCTGTTTTAAAGGAGAGGGAATCTGTTAAGATAAATTTTTCAGATACAGGCCATGGGATAAGGCAAGAGGATATTGATAAAATATTTTATCCCTTTTATTCAACAAAAGAGGAAGGCACAGGTCTTGGCCTTTCCATAGCCTATAAAGTTATAGAGGAACATCGTGGTAAAATATCTGTAAGAAGCAATAATACGGGAACAAACTTTGAGGTGACACTGCCATATGAATAAGACTCAGGATAAGGCAAAGATTTTAATTGCAGAAGATGAAAAAGGGATGATGGACGTGCTTGATATATTCCTTCAGGAAGAGGGGTATCAAACTGTTCTGGCAAGGGATGGTAGGGCTGCCTTAGAGGCCATAGAAAGAGATATCTTTGACCTTGTAATTACTGATGTAAAGATGCCCTATGCTGATGGCTTTGAGGTTCTCAAGAAGGTAAAGGAGGTCTCTCCAGATACAGTGGTAATAATGATAACAGCCTTTGGCACAACAGAGGCAGCCTTTGAGGCAATAAAACTCGGTGCCTATGATTATATAGAAAAACCTTTTAAGATAGAGGAACTCAGAGTTGTTATAAAAAGGGCACTTGAAAGAAAAAAATTCACCTCCTTGCTATCTCTTAAAGAAAGACTGAGAAGACCAGAGGCCCTCTCAGATATCATCTACAGAAGTGAAAAGATGAAAAATCTTATAGAGACACTACCAAAGATTGCTCAGTCCAGTTCAAATGTCCTTATTACAGGTGAAAGCGGAGTTGGCAAGGAGCTGATTGCCCAGGCTCTGCACAGGCTCAGTGCCCGTTCAAACAAAGAATTTGTAGCAATAAATTGTGCTGCCTTTCCTGAGGGATTACTTGAAAGCGAACTCTTCGGTCATATGAAGGGTGCTTTTACAGATGCTCATTATAACAAGCAGGGATTATTTGAAATAGCTGATGGAGGAACGATATTCCTTGATGAAATCGGGGATATGCCATTGAGCCTTCAGGCAAAGCTTCTCAGGGTGATAGAGAATGGGACATTCAGGAGAGTAGGAGGGATAACAGATATAAGGGTGGATGTGAGGATAATTGCTGCAACCAACAAGGATATCAAAAAAGAGGTTGAAGAGGAAAGATTCAGAGAGGACCTTTATTACAGACTGAATGTTATTCCACTTCATATTCCTCCTCTGAGAGAACGCAGGGAGGATATTCCTTTACTTGTAGAATATTTTGTAAGAAAATACCGGCCGGGGAAAACATTTACAAATGAGGCCATAGAGGCCCTCAAAAATTATGAATGGAAGGGAAATGTAAGGGAACTTGAGAATGTGATTGAAAGGGTATGCCTTCTTACAGAGTCTGATATAATTGACATAAAGGACCTTCCACCAGAGATTATAATAGATGTAAAAGAGAAACCAATTATACCTGAATTAACACCTATTGGGGTGAATCTTGACAGGATTGTTGAGGATATAGAGAAACAATATATAATCAAGGCCCTCCGGATGACCCAGAATACAAAGGTTGAGGCAGCCAAACTTCTTGGTCTTTCCTTTAGGTCCTTCAGGTACAGGTTAAAAAAATATAATATAGAGATTTAAAACCTGGAGAGACCCTATTCTGTAGGTTAGTTTTGAAGGCAGTCAGTCTTAGTGCGACAGTGCGACCGTATATTTATGGAAATTTAAATATTCCTACAGACTATCGCTCTGTCGCACCCCGCACCCACTGCAGACGGTAAAGTAAACCCTCTCGCAAGCCCGTCCATCTGCAGTGGGTGCGGGGCACGGTCGCTCGGTCGCACTATAGTTCTATCGCTCTGTCGCACTGTAGTTCTGTCGCACGGTCTCACTATATACTGTCGCACGTTATAATATCCTTTCAGGATGAGTATAGATATTAAAACGGTCCGCCCTCATAAAACCGATCACTGTCATGCCTGTTCTTTCAGCTATCTCAAGGGCCCGTGTAGTGGGAGCAGTTCTTGATGCCACCACAGGTATTGACCATCTGGCACACTTTGCGACCATCTCTGAAGAGAGCCTGCCACTTGCAAACATGACCTTTCCTTCAAGCCCTATATCTTCAAGGATACAATAACCTATGATCTTGTCAATGGCATTATGCCTTCCGATGTCCTCAGCAAAGGCAAGGATAATCTTTCCGTCGGAGAGGGCAGCACTGTGGATGCAGCCTGTAGATTTATATAGCTCTGAGCGAAGTTGAAATTCATTGAAGAGTTCTTTGAGTCTCAGAGCCTCGATCTTGAGCTTCTGCCCACCCACAGATTTTATCTCCCTTTTTTCAAAGGTAACACCTCCAACGCATCCTGATGTAATAGTGGCGCCTTCAAGGGAAATGTCTTCCTCTGAAGTTACATTTACAGTTATTTCATCTCCATACACAATTTCCATCCTTTCTGCACACCAGGAACCTTTCACGATCTCTTCACCGAGTAAAAGCCCTACAACAAGCTCCCTTACCATAATAGGTGAACAATAAAGCCTGAGGATATCCTTCCCGTTCACCTTTATTCTTAAGGCCTTTTCAACAGCAACTGGGTCTTCTACCTCTTCAAAAAGGAGTTTACCCTCTTTGAGTTTTGCCTTTTTTACCCTTCTTTTTATAATTCCATTCATTTAAAGGACATCCTTCCTCAGCCCAAAAGGCTTTCAGATTTTTGGGAACCTCTCTGCAGAGGGGCTTTGTTTTGCAAAAGGTCTTTCCGAGTTTAACAAATAGGGCATGAAATTCATTATATAAAGAACTATCCCGTTCAAGGGAGAGATGAAAAAGGGATTGAATTTCCTCATAATCAGCATTGCTATTAATTATATCATGTCGTATCAGCACCCTTTTTGTATAGGCATCAACTACAAAGACCGGTTTGTTAAGCCCATAGAGTAGTATAGAGTCAGCTGTCTCAGGCCCTATTCCATCAATATTGAGAAGCCTTTTCCTGAGATGTTCCACTTCAAGAGATGCCATATCTTCTATCCTGCCACCAAAATCCTTAATGAGAAAGTCCAAAAAGGCCTTTAATCTCTTTGCCTTCACATTGTAATATCCAGCAGGCCTTATAAGAGAAGCAAGGGAATTGACATCCATGCAATAGAGGCGATAAGGATCAAGGAGTCCTTTTTCTTTGAGATTAGCGATTGCCCGTTCTACATTCTGCCAGTTTGTGTTCTGTGTAAGGATTGCACCAACTGCTACCTCAAAAGATGTCTCAGCAGGCCACCAGTGTTGAGGTCCAAAGGCCCTGTAGAGTTTTATATAGATATCCTTTAAGATATTATTAGATGACCTTTTAGCCATAAATCTGTGATTCTATTTTTTCAATTAACCCTAACAGCTCCTTCTTCGCTTCTATGAATCTAAGGACAGAATTTTTTTCCATTAATTGCTCACAAAATCTTTTCAGGTCCTTATCCCTTAGGACAAAAAATTTATTTTCCTCAAGGGGTAATCTTATGATTTCCTCTTCTTTCAGATTACCCTGTGACCACCTTTCAAGCAATTTTTCTATTGAAAGATAATCCTCATTGGTATCTTCTGACACCTCATTTATATCAGAAACCATAAGAAGAATTTCTCTTTTCATTATTATAAAAAGTATATTCAGCTCTTTTAAGGACTCTCTAATCTCCTTTAGATTTAAGGGAAGTGCCTCAAGGGCTGTAAAGTTCTTTATATCTAAAGGTAAAACTTCTGCCTCTATACAGGCCTTTAAGTCTTTTAAAACCCTCTTTGCCTCTTTGAGACCTGGTATTTCCTTTATTCCTGTAAACCTAACAATTAGAAATGTTAATAACAATGACAGTCCTATAGCAGCCAAGAGGCTGATTATGATCAGCAATATTTCCAAAGTATTAACTCCATAATGGGCAAGCCCTACCCGCTACTTGCTGCAGGTTAAGCAAGCGGATAGGATATTATAAAATAATTTCTAAATTTGCCTTTTAACGAATCTTTTGTTATTTTAATATAACATGCTTGATCCAAGATTTATAAGAGAAAATACTGAAAAGGTAAGGACTGCCCTCCAGCTAAGAGGATATGGCACTGAACTGCTTACTTCATTTATGGAGATAGACTCAAGAAGGATAAGCCTTCTTAAAGAGGTGGAAGACCTGAGACAGAGGCGGAATATCCTTTCCAGGGAGATTTCGGAACTTAAAGGTAAAGGTCAGGAAGCTCAGGACAAACTTTCTCAGGCAAAGGAGGTCTCAGACAGGATCACAGAACTTGAGACCCTCCTCAGAAACCTTGAGGAGGAACTTAAAAAGCTCCTCCTTAATATCCCAAATATCCCTCATGAGACTGTTCCTTCTGGAAAAGATGAAACAGAAAATGTGGAGATAAGGAGATGGGGTGTCCCAAGGGAGTTTGATTTTGAGCCCCTCAATCACTGGGATATAGGAGAGACACTCGGGATAATAGACTTTGAAAGGGCAACAAAGATCAGCCAGACACGATTCAGCCTGATGAAAGGAGCAGGTGCAAAGCTTGAAAGGGCGCTTATTAATTTCATGCTTGATGTGCATACATCAAAGGGATATATAGAGATATTTCCTCCGCTTCTTGTTAATCGTCAGAGTATGACAGGCACAGGTCAGCTACCAAAATTTGAAATTGAACTCTTCAGGACAGTTGACCCTGAACTCTATCTCATCCCAACTGCAGAGGTCCCTGTAACAAACATCCACAGGGATGAGATATTGAATGAAGAAGATTTGCCAATTTATTATACAGCCTATACACCCTGTTTCAGAAAAGAGGCAGGCTCCTATGGAAAGGATATAAGGGGTCTTATAAGACAGCATCAATTTAATAAAGTTGAACTTGTCAAATTCGTTAAACCAGAAGATTCCTATCAGGAGCTTGAAACATTGACAAGGGATGCTGAGGAGATATTACAGAGACTTGGTCTACCTTACAGGGTAGTATGTCTATGCACAGGAGACCTCGGTTTTTCAGCAGCAAAGACCTATGATATAGAGGTCTGGCTTCCGGGACAGAAACGTTACAGGGAGATATCCTCCTGCTCCAATTTTGAGGCCTATCAGGCAAGAAGGGCAAATATAAGATTCCGCAGGGCAGGTAAAAAAGGCACAGAATTTGTCCATACCCTTAATGGTTCGGGTCTCGCTATTGGAAGAACAGTTGTGGCGATCCTTGAAAATTATCAGCAAAAGGATGGCACTGTTATAGTGCCAGAGGCATTGAGACCTTATATGGGAGTAGAGCTGATAAGATGAATCTCAAACAGGATATATTGAAACTAATTGGGAACACACCTCTTGTGAAGATTCACAGGCTTTCAGGCCCTGAGGATGCTGAGCTTTATGCGAAGCTTGAAGGTTTTAATCCAGGAGGTTCAGTAAAGGACAGGATTGCCCTTAATATGATAGAGGTGGCTGAAAAAGAAGGAAGGCTTAAGAAAGGAGGAACTGTAATTGAGCCCACCAGTGGAAATACAGGTATAGGCCTTGCCCTTGTGTGTGCTGTAAAAGGATATAAGCTGATCCTTACAATGCCTGAAAGTATGTCTGTAGAAAGAAGGCAACTCTTTACAGCCTATGGTGCTGAGGTTATATTAACTCCAGCAGACAGGGGTATGATGGGAGCTGTTGAAAAGGCAGAGGAGATATATCTTAAAAACAGGAATTATTTTATGCCCCAGCAATTTGAAAATCCTGCAAACCCTGATATTCACAGAAAGACCACTGCCATTGAGATATTAAATGACCTTGGAGGGGTGCCTGATGCCTTTGTAGCAGGGGTTGGAACAGGCGGTACAATTACAGGTGTTGGTGAGGTTATGAAGGAAAAGAGGAAGGATGTCCTTATTGTGGCTGTAGAGCCTGCTGGTTCTCCTGTGCTTTCAGGTGGCAATCCAGGCAAACACAGGATTGCTGGTATAGGAGCTGGTTTTTTCCCTGGTGTTTTGAATACAAAGATATATGATGAGATAATTCCTGTCACTGATGATGATGCAGAGGATATGACAAGGAGGCTTGCAAAAATAGAAGGGATTCTTGCTGGTATCTCCTCAGGTGCTGCCATGTGGGCAGCCCTGAGGATTGCAAGAAGATTGGGTAAAGGGAAAAAGGTAGTGGTAATACTACCTGACAGGGGAGATAGATACCTCAGCACAGGCATCTTTGGAGAAAAAGTCTGAAGTTGGAGAAAACAGCTCTTAATCTTAAAAGCATATTCGCTCTTCCGAAACCTGTTTTTATCCTCGGGATCGTGAGCCTCTTCATGGATATGAGCTCTGAGATGATAGTGCCATTGATGCCAATATTTTTAAATGATCTTCTTCAGGCCTCAAAGTTATCCATTGGTCTTATAGAAGGAGTGGCAGAAAGTACAGCAAGCATCCTTAAGGTTATTTCAGGATGGTTTTCCGACAAAATCGGCAGGAGAAAACCGCTTATATTCTGGGGTTATTCCCTTTCTGTACTTTCAAGACCTTTACTTGCAGGGGCTACTTCATGGATTGGTGTTCTTATTTATAGATTTACTGACAGGCTTGGTAAGGGCATAAGGACCTCTCCAAGGGATGCACTTATAGCTGATGTAACAGAGGGGATACATATGGGCAGGGCCTTCGGTTTTCACAGGGCTATGGATACCCTTGGTGCTGTTATTGGACCGGCTATTGCTTTTTCCGTCCTTGCTCTTAGCTCAAATAATATGAGGCTTGTTTTCTGGCTCTCAATGATACCAGGAGGATTTGCAATTGCAACTATTGCCCTTTTTGTAAAGGATGTAATAATAAAGAAATCAGAAGTAAGGAGTCAGAAAAAAGATTTTTCTTTAAAAAACATTGATGGAGGCTTCAAGAGATTTTTGTTTATTGCTGTGCTCTTTACCCTTGGAAAGATACCCGAGGCCTTTCTTCTTTTGAGGGCAAAAGAACTTGGTGTAAATCTCAAAGTCATACCAATTGTATATCTTCTCTTCAACATAACCACTGCAGTCCTTGCAACGCCTTCAGGTATAATCGCAGATAAGATAGGAAAAAGAAAGATAATATTTCTGAGTTACATTGTAGCAGGAATTACCTTTCTTGGATTTGCCCTTTCAAATAATAGCCTTTATGCCTGGTTACTATTTATTATTTACGGCCTCTTTGTTGCAATGAATGAAGGTAATCAGAGGGCCTTTGTAGCTTCATTGATTAATCCTGAGAAAAAAGGAACAGGCTATGGTATTTATCACACCATGGTAGGGCTCTCTGCACTTCCAGGGGGGCTTATAAGTGGTTATCTTTATCAATTAAAGGGTTCGCTGATAGTATTTTTATATGGTGCTTTTATATCAATAATATCAGCCTTTATATTTTATATTCTTCTCATGAGAGATATACCGGACTCCAATAAAGGAGGATCATAACCAATTGAACCACAATGTAAGACCAGATGATAAGGCACTTCAAGTAGGAGTAAACTGGCTATTCGCCCTGCCTGGCATGCCCTGCTAATGCTTCGGCATCACAGAGTTAAAAAAATATTTGACAATCGCTTTAATGTTTGATAGGATTTTATAAAAGTACATAAAGCGTCCTTGGACGCTAAAACTTAAGGAGGTAAAGGATGGCAGCAAAAAAGAAGTCAGCAGAGAAAAAGGTTGCCAAAAAGGCAACAAAAAAAGAAACCAGCAAAGAAGGTGGCAAAGAAAAAGGTAGCTAAAAAACCTGCGAAGAAACCAAAGGCTGCAAAAGCAAAAAGGCAACCAAGTCCTGAATTCATGAAGCCACTCAATGTAAGTCCTGCCCTGGCAAGGGTGGTAGGGCCTGGCCCGATGCCAAGAACAGAGGTGACAAAAAGATTATGGGCCTATATAAGGAAGAATAATCTTCAGGATCCAGTTAATAAGAGGATGATTAATGCTGATGATAACCTCAGGGAAGTTTTTGAGGGCAGGAGTCAGGTCTCAATGTTTGAGATGACAAAACTTGTGAACAAACATCTGAGTTAGGTTTTATAATCTTTGCTGGCACTCCAAGAAGCTATTGCTTTTTGGGGGACCCCCTATTTTCCGGGGCAGCAGATGCTGCCCCATGTGTTTTATTATAAAGTTCGTTAACAGAGATTTTTATAATCATACCTTCTGAATTCAGATACACAACTTCTTTCAGCATGGCATTGCCGATCATCCTCTGACATAAAAGGCAGGGTTTTCCATTTGCAAGGTTACCATCCTCCTCAAAACCAGCTATATAAATAGTGGCATCCTTCATCCTTTCAGGAGCACCATTAATAATAGCATTTTGCTCAGCGTGAACAGCCTCGCAGAGTTCATATCTTTCTCCAGCAGGTATGTTAAGTTCCTTTCTCCTGCAATAACCTCTATCTATGCAATTTGTAGAGCCTCTTGGCGCACCATTGTATCCTGTACTTACAATAACATTGTCCTTTACAATCACTGCCCCATATCTCCTCCTGAGACAGGTAGATCTGGAGGATACTACCTTTGCAATCTCAAGAAAGTATTCATCCCATCCAGGTCTTGAATAGGGTTTATTGTTTTTTCTATTCTTTCTCATGCGGGTATTATATCATAGCAAGCATTGCCCTCAATTATAAACCAGTGATAGTTTTGCTTACCAAATCTTCAGACTTATTGTATATACTAAATAATGCAGCCAGAGAAGATTCTTATTATAAAGCCAAGTTCCCTGGGTGACATAATTCACAGCCTTCCTGTACTTAATTCATTGAGGCAATGTTTTGCCCAAGCTGAGATTCACTGGGTGATTGCTAAGAATTTTGCTCAACTTCTTGAGGGCCATCCGATGATTGACAAACTCTGGGTCATAAATAAAGATAGCTGGAAAAATCCTTTTAAGATTCTTTCTACCATTGAAGACTTCTTTAACCTTGGCAAAAGGCTGAAGGCTGAAAGGTATGACCTTGTTATTGATCTGCAGGGATTGCTAAGGAGTGGTATCATAAGTTATTTAAGTGGTTCGACCGTGAGGATTGGCTTTAAGGAGGCACGAGAAGGAAGTACTTTCTTTTATACCCACAGGGTTAAAGGTGGAAAGGATATTCATGCTGTAGACAGATACCTGAAGGTCCTTTCTGTTATTGACTGTCCTGTGAAGGAGATAGCCTTTCCACTTCCTGTTTCAGACTTAAAGCTGGAAATTCCACTTCCAGAAGAATACGCAGTACTTGTTCCAGGTGCGAGATGGCTTACAAAGAGATGGCCCTCTCAGAGATTTGCTGCTATTGCAAAAAGATTGCCTTTTAAAAGTCTTATAGTTGGTAGCTCGGATGATATTACGCCGGCTCAGGAGATTATCAATTCCTCAGAAGGAAAAGCAATTTCCCTTTGCGGGAAGACAGACTTAAAAGGTCTTGTGGAGGTTATTAGAAAGGCAAGGCTCGTGGTGAGCAATGATTCAGGGCCTATGCACATTGGAGCAGCCCTTGGGATTCCAACCTTTGCAATCTTCGGACCAACAAGTCCTGTAAGAACAGGTCCCTATGGGAAAAAGGTATTTGTTATAAGGGCAGATACAGATTGTGCTCCCTGTTTTAAGAGGAGATGTAGGAAAAAAATTTGTATGGAATCAGTGACAGTAGAAGATGTCTGGACTGTCATAAGTAATTATTTAAATTTATAGATTGATAAAAAAATAATATTATTTCTGGAATTATCTTCTCTTTACAATATTGATATTTTATGTTATGGTGAATTGCATCAGCAGATGATTTATTTAATAAAATAACTAATTAAAAAACTCTGAACATGAAGATAGGTATCCTTGTGACCAGAGAAGAATATAAAAGGCATCTTATTGGAATAACAAAGGCTGCCCTGAAAAGGGGTCACAGGATAGGAATATTTCTTATGGACAGGGCTGTTATGCTTATAAAGGACAGAGAGGTAGCAGCCCTGAAGGACCTTTCAGGTGTGATGACCTTTGCCCTGTGCGATCTTAATCTCAAAAAGGCAGGTCTTTCAGAGATGGATGTGCCGGAAGGTATAATATGTGGAAGTCAATATAATAATGCAGTTATGAATCATGAATCAGACAGGGTGATAATCCTGTGAGGAAAATAGCCCTTTTGATAAGAGACAGACAGGCAGAGGCAATGAGGATGGGGCTCGGGCTAACTATCCTTAATGACAGGATAGATATTTATTTAACTCAAAGGCTTGGGAGTTCTATCTACTCATCACAAGACCTCATATTAATAAAGGAACTCGGTCTGAAGGTCTATACACTTACAGAGGAGAACAGGGATTTTGAATATCTTTCCCCTGAGGATGCAGCCCTGAGATTACTTGAATATGATATTGTTTTACCTTATTAAACATGAAGGTGCTTCATATATTTAAGGAAAGACCTGATGAATTAGTAAAGACCATCTTAGAAGAGCAAAAAAAGGTAGCTGAAATTATAGAGATAAGGCTTTATGAAGAGCCTGTGGATTATGCGCAATTAATAGAGATAATTGAGGTAACTGATAGACTCTTTACCTGGTGAGCCTTGCTCACTTTAAAAACCTTAGGGGAGGAGGTTTTATGGAAGGATTACCAACAGGAAGTGTTATAACTATCCTCACAAGTCTTGGCGTGGGGATACTCTTTGGCTTTGCCCTGCAGAGAGGAAGGTTTTGCGTGAATACTGCCTTCAGAGATATCATATTTATCAATGACCTCACGCTGTTTAGGGCATATCTATTAAGTGTTGCTGTTGCCCTCGTAGGAGCAAACCTGATTGAAGACCTGGGTCTTTTAAGGGTTTTTGATCCAGAGGCAAATGCCTATGTCACCACAGAACTTGGCAGACAGGCCTTTGCACCGCTTGCAAATATTATAGGTGGTTATCTCTTTGGAATGGGTATAGTTCTTGCAGGTGGATGTGGTAGTGGAATACTTTACAGGGTAGGAGAGGGGCTCATGGCAGCATGGATGGCAGTGCTTGGATTCTTTATGGGTATCACCATAACAATTCATGGCTGGCTAAGCCCGATTTATAAGTGGCTTAGAGGCATAAAGATGGAGATCAATGGGAAGAATAATCCGGCCCTGTGGGACCTCTTTGGTGGTGGCCAGAACATTAAGTGGATTACCATTGCAGTTGTCGCGGTGATAATTCTAATTGTAGTTGCAAAAGGTAAACCCTTTGGAAAGGCGGCAAAGGGATTTTACTGGTCAACAGCAGGTCTTCTTATTGGACTTCTCGCTGTGCTTGCCTGGTGGGCCTCTGCTTATTTCGGTGGCGATGCAAGGGGACTTTCCTTTACCGGACCAACAAAAGAATTTTTTATGACAGCCCTTACAAGGGATTCTATGTCTTTAAGGGGAGAGTTCAATTTCTTTAACTTCTTTAAGAGCACATGGAGTGCCTTTTATGTAATAGGCGTTCCCCTTGGCTCTTATCTCAGTGCAAGGGCGCTTAAGGAATTCAAATGGAAATCACCTCATGCAGAGGAACTGCTCACAGTATTCCTTGGAAGTATCCTCATGGGTATAGGCGCAGCTATAGGAGGTGGTTGCAATATTGGACACAGTCTTACAGGAGCGAGCACAGGAGCGCTCTCAAGCATAGTTGCCACTATATTTATAATACTTGGGAACTGGACAATGGTTTATTTTAAATTTATAAAACCAATGAAAGAATAGTTATAAAGTGCTTATGTAACAATTGGGCCTTTGGCCTGTTTAATTTAAAGGAGAAAGGAGGGATGAAAGGATGAAAAAGGCAATAGCACTGATAGTGATGCTTACCTTTGTCATTGGCCTTGCAGGCCTTGCCCTTGCCGCTGAGGTAAAGGGGACTATCACAAAGATTGATGGCAACAAGCTCACCATCAAGCAGGCAGATGGCAAAGAGGTAACAGTGGATGTAAAGGATGCAAAGGGCTTAAAAGTTGGTGATACCGTAAAAGTGAAGGATGGAGTTGCTACAAAAGAGGAACCTAAGAAGAAAAAGGCAATAGAGGGTTGCTAAAGATGGGTTACAATCGGGGGTCAGGGTAAATATTTTTACCCTTGCCCCCGATTTTTTATTATAATTTAATATGCTCACCTTGGATTCAATCTGTGGCTTAAAAATTTATCAGAATAAAAAGGGATATAGATTTTCTGTTGATAGCCTTCTTGTATTTTCTTTTGTAAATCTCTCTCATGCAAAGAAGATTGCTGACCTTGGTGCTGGCAGTGGTATCATAGGTCTTCTTCTTGCACGGAGATACAAAGATTCAAAGGTATATCTTATAGAACTTCAGAAAAGCCTTTATGAAAACTGTAAAAAAAACATTGAAGTTAATAACCTTGCTGAGAGAGTTGTGGCATTGAATGAGGATATAAGACTTATAGCAAAGGCCAGGGCAATTCAAGGATTAGAGGACAATAGTTTTGACCTGATAGTCTCAAATCCACCATTCAGAAGGCTGAAGACAGGAAGGATAAGTCCTGAAGATGAAAGGGCCCTTGCAAGACACGAGATAACCATGGAGCTAAAGGATTTATTAAAGGCATCTTATAGATTATTAAAGGCTGGAGGGAGGGTTTGTTTTATTTATCTTCCTGAGAGGCTCGCTGAGGTTCTTCTTACTCTCAGAAATACAGGGCTTGAACCAAAAAGGATGAGATTTGTTCATTCAAAGTTCAATGAACAGGCTCGTATGGTCCTGATAGAGGCAGCCAAGGAAAGAAAGCCCGGTATCACAGTTGAAAAACCATTTATAATCTATAATGAAGATGGGACATACACTGATGAGATGGCTTCAATATATGAAAGTCAGTAAAAAGTTAATATGAAAGTAGAACAACATAACTTTCCGAAGATCTTACGATCTTATCTTGACTATCTTTCTGCTGAAAAAGGTCTTTCTCCCAATACCATAGAGTCTTATGGAAGGGATATTAAAAAATTTCTTTTTTTTCTGAAAAATAAAACAAACTTTACAAGAAGGGATATTTCATTGTTTATTGAAAGACTCAGGATAGAGGGTCATAACTCCTCAAGCATAGCAAGATACCTCTCGTCCATCAGGTCATTCTGTAAATATCTTATCCTTGAAAGATTCATTGATGAAGACCCGTCAGAAAACCTTGAGACACCAAAAAAGTGGTTAAGGCTTCCAAAGGCACTCTCACTGGATGAGATTATAAGAATTCTTGAGCTTCAGGCAGACTCAAGATATTATTTAAGAGACAGGGCAATGCTTGAGCTCATGTATGCCTGTGGATTAAGGGTGAGTGAAATAATATCTCTCAAGATAGAGGATATAAGATTTGATGCTGGATTTATAAGGATTAAAGGAAAGGGCTCCAAAGAAAGGATTGTCCCTGTTAGCGAGAGGGCGCTCTTATTTGTAAAAAGATACATGGAAGAATTGAGGCCAGCTCTTTTAAAGAATGGAAGCTCCGAGGAAATATTTCTTACAAACAGGGGAAAAGCCATGACAAGGCAGAGGTTCTGGCAGGCATTAAAATTTTATGGAAAAATTGCCGGGATAGAAATATCACCTCATATGCTCAGACATTCCTTCGCAACCCATATGCTTGAAGGTGGTGCAGATCTCAGGTCTCTGCAGAAGATGCTCGGGCATTCTGATATCTCCACCACCCAGATATACACAAAGGTCAGCTCTGAGAGATTAAAAAAGACATATTTAAAATATCATCCAAGGGCTTAAGTTTATTTTTTACCCGACATTGCCCTATCAATAGAGAGGAATCCCCCACCCTTGATTAACAGGGCAAGGCTGATTCCAACAACAAGTATATGGTATTCAAACCCCTCACCTTGCTGGGTACCGAACCAGTTCATGAAAAACCCGTTCTTCAGATGATTCAAATAGGCACAGACAGCCATTGATGTCCCTATTGCAAGGGCACAAATTCGTGTCAGAAAACCAAAGACAAGCCCTATTGAACCAAGGAACTCTGTAATCATCAGTAAAAGAATAAGCCACACAGGGAAATGAAGCTGAGTACCGAAGAATTCAATAGTCTTATAAAAACCAGGGCCACCATACCAGCCAAGCACCTTCTGTGCTCCATGGGGAAAGACAACAATACCAAGGCTTAATCTCAGGAACAGTGAAGAAAGATTATTGTCAGTCCTTAATAAAAGATTCATATGTCCCTCCTTGTTTTTAATAAGATAATACCCCTTTTTTAAAAAAACTTCAACCTGAAAAGCTGTTCAAAGGAGATGTGGTAAAGTTGAGTACAGGGAATGTAATAGAAAGGGCATTCAGGAAAGTGAGGGGCAGGACAAGGCATATGAGCTGCTTTAACAACATAGCGAGTATAGAAAGAATAGTCTATGCAGTAATGAGCCATTTAAATGATCAATGGAGGATTAAACCCTCAGATGAATTTACACAGAAATCTTGACGCTACCCATGAAACGCGTTTACCGTATTTCCTCAAAATAAAATCTCTTCGAAATAGATGTAGGATTATATACTGAATTTCCCCTAGTTAACACAGCTAAATTGGCATAGAAGCGACAAGGCGAAGGGATAGCAATGTTACACACTACTGGAATGCTGGCGGCTGATGTTTGATTAAGCATTTCTAAACCTCCTGAGTTTTTTCTCAT
>JBKBPW010000010.1:0-27281 GCA_046292975.1 Thermodesulfovibrionales bacterium | reverse complement strand
GGTAATCCTGCCTTCTTTTAGAAATCTCTTTATTCTCTTTGCATGGGTCTCTGGCTTTATGGATCTATAAGTAACAGGTGCATCTACAGAACCACTAAGGGCCTTTATCCTTTCGGGGATTACATCCCTTGCATTTTCTGCCCTTGGAAAGAGTATATTGATACCTCTCAGATCTCCCTTATAAAGTCCTTTAAATGCCTCCACCACACCCTCTGCCCTGAATTCTTCAGGGACAAGATCAACAAGTATGCCATATTTTTTTAATTCTTCTTTGGTTTTTATACCAACCGCGCATATCTTTATACCCTTTAGCTCCCTTACATCCATACCTTTTTCAAGCAACCTCTCCATGAAATACCTGACACCTGAAGAAGAGGTAAAGATGATCCACTGATATGTATGAAGTCGTGATAAAGAATTATCAAGTTCTGTCCAGTCTGCTGGAGGGATAATCTCTATGGTTGGAAATTCTATTATCTCTGCTCCAAGATATTCAAGTTTTTCATAGGCCTCTGATTCCTTTCCTGTAATCAGTATCCTCTGACCAAAGAGAGGCTTTTTTTCATACCAGAGGAGCACATCCCGGAGTCTTACCACATCACCAATTATAAATATGGCAGGTGGCTTAATCTGTCTTTCTCTTACCAGCTCAGGTATAGTACTGAGAGTACCTGTAATGGTAACCTGATCAGCCCTTGTCCCCCATCTTATAAGGGCTGCAGGGGTATCAGGGTCTTTACCATTTCTGATAAGCTGTTCTGTAATGGAGTCAAGATTTTTTACTGCCATAAGGAAGACAAGGGTACCATTAAGTTCTGCAAGGGCCTTCCAGTTTATCCTGCTTTCAGGCTTTGTTATATCTTCATTCCCTGTAATTACTGTAAACAGTGAAGAAAGACTTCTGTGTGTTAAAGGGATACCTGCATAGGCTGGCACTGCAATTGCAGAAGAGATGCCTGGTATGATCTCAAAGGATATACCCTCCCTTGCAAGGACCTCAGCCTCTTCTCCTCCCCTGCCAAATACAAAGGGGTCTCCACCTTTAAGCCTGCAGACAGTCTTTCCCTCCTTTGCCTTTTCAACCAGAATCCTGTTTATCTCTTCCTGAGTCATCTCATGATGACCACCGCGCTTGCCAGCATAAATAAACTCAGCCTCTTTCTTAAGATAGTTCAGGATTTGAGCATTTATGTGAAAATCATATACCACAACATCAGAGACCTGGAGTGCCTTCAGACCCTTGATGGTGAGGAGTCCTATATCTCCAGGTCCAGCCCCGACGATGTAAACCTTACCCACCATTATCTTCCTTTTATTGGTGAAGCGGTGAATTGGTTTATTGGTGAAGTGGTGAATTGGTGAAGTGGTGAAGAGGCCCACTTACCCATTCACCTTTAATATTTTTTATAAACCTCATCAAGTATCTCCTTAGCTCCTCTGTTAAGGAGGTCTTCAGCAAGGGCTATACCAAGCCTTTCCGCCTTATCTATTATACCTTTGGAGCCAGCAGGGCTATTTGACAGGGTATCTTCTATATGACCCTTAATGAGCCTATCTCCATTGAGGGAACCTACGAGTCCATCTATAACAAGTTTTCCATCAAGGAGTCTTGCATGTGCAGCAATAGGAACCTGACAGCCGCCTTCAAGTTTTTTAAGGAATGCCCTTTCTGCAATTACTTCAATAGAGGTTTTACAGTCATTCAAGGGATGAATCAGGGAATTAATAAAGTCATCATCAATCCTGCATTCTATGCCGATTGCACCCTGGCCTATTGCCGGAAGGCTTATCTCAAAGGGAAGTATTTCTGTTATCCTGTGCTGCCAGCCAAGCCTTTTGATGCCAGCTGCAGCTAGTATCATGGCATCAAACTGGCCTTCATCTAATTTTCTGAATCTTGTATCAAGATTGCCCCTTAACTGTATTATTTGAAGATCAGGTCTTATACTCAGGAGCTGACAGGCCCTCCTGAGACTGCTTGTGCCAAGCCTCGCACCTTCTGGAAGGTCTTTAAGGGTTTTATATTTAAAAATAATCTCTCCTTGAGCTTGCTTTCCCTTCTCTAACTGACTGATAAAGGCATCTCTTGGGTCTTCTCTCTTACATATTGCAGCCAGATGAAGTCCCTTTGGGATAGCGGTGGGTACATCCTTCATGCTGTGAACTGCAAGGTCAATTTCTTTCCTTAATAAGGCTTCTTCAATCTCCTTTACGAAGAGCCCTTTGCCACCTACCTTTGCAAGGGGGACATCAAGTATCTTGTCTCCAGTGGTTTTTATCTTTCTGAGTTCTATCTCAATATCCGGTGAGAGTCTTAATATTTCATCTTTAACCCATTCAGACTGCCAGAGTGCAAGCTTTGATCCCCTTGTGCCAATAACTATTTTTTTTCTCTTCATTCATTTTCTCCATTAAGGGAATATAATTTTTTTATGGTAGCGATCAATATATCTTTATCTTCACTGTCATTCTTCAGGGCTGCTGTGGGAGGATGTATAAGTTTATTGACAATGGTAGTGGCAAGCTGTATCACTGCCTTTTTTTCCCGCTCATCCATGGATGGAAATTTATTGAAGAAGTCTTTAAGCTCTATCTCCTTTATTTCTTCAGCCTTTTTTCTCAGGGCTACAATGGTGGGAACTGAGTCAAGGGAATTAAACCATCTTTCAAACTTTTCCACTTCTTCATTTATTATATTTTCTGCCCGCTCGGCCTCCTTCTTTCTTTCAAGCATGTTTGCATCCACGACATCCTGAAGGTCATCTATATCATAGAGATAGACATTTTCAATCTCATTAATGGCAGGGTCAATATTTCTTGGCACAGAGATGTCTATCAGAAAGACTGGTCTGTGTCTTCTTTCCTTCATTACATGATGCATCTGCTCTTTTGTAACCACATATCTGGAGGCACCTGTTGAGCATATAACAATGTCTGTATGGATTAACTCCTCAGGGAAATCTTCAAATCTTATAGCCCTTCCATTGAATTCCTTTGCAAGCTCGCAGCCCCTTTCATAAGTCCTGTTTGCAACAGTGACAGCCCTTACACCATTTGTTATAAGATGCCTTGCTGCAAGCTCAGCCATCTCACCAGCGCCAAGGAGCATAAAACTCTTTGTTGAAAGGTCCTCAAATATCTTTTTTGCAAGTTCTACAGCAGCATAACTTATGGATACTGCATTTTCAGCAATTTTTGTTTCTGTCCTCACACGTTTTGCAGCTGATATGGCCTTTTTTACCAGGGTATTAAGGATAAGTCCTGTTGTCTTTCTCTGAAGGGCAAAATCAAAGGCCTCCTTAACCTGACCGAGTATCTGAGGCTCACCAACTACCATGGAATCAAGGCTTGATGCTACCCTGAAAAGATGTCTTGCTGCATCCATGTTCTTTATGATATAAAGGCTTTTTCTTAAAACCTGAGGCTCAATGGAATGAAAACTGGAAAGAAACTTAATCACATCCTCTGAGACATCTTCTTTTGAATGAAGATATAATTCAACCCTGTTACAGGTTGATATGATAAAGACTTCTTTTATTAAGGGATGGCCTGCAAGCTCCTTGAGTCCTTCCTCAAGTTTTGGACCATTGAAGGCAAGCCTCTCCCTTATCTCCACCTCTGCGGTTTTATGATTTAAACCTATAACAGTTATCATCAGCCCTTGAAACCATGATAAGTCTTCAATAATAAGGTCACACCGAAGAATGTAAACATAACAAAGATAAATCCAAGGATAGATAGAAATGCAGCCCTCCTGCCTCTCCAGCCAGCAACCAGCCTTGCATGAAGAAGCAGGGCATAGATAAACCATGTGATAAGAGACCATGTTTCTTTTGGATCCCATCTCCAGTATGTTCCAAAGGCTGTTTCTGACCACACAGCACCGGTAATTATGGCGAGGCTAAGAAGTGGAAAGCCAAGGGTGATCAACCTGTAATTTATCTCATCAAGACTCTGAAGACTTGGTAGTTTGCTGAATAAACCTGAAGGATGTTTTGATTTAAGATAATATTCCTGAACAAGGTACATTATCCCAATTACAAATGAAAGGGCAAAGGCAGCATTACCGAGGAAGGCAAGAATGGTATGAACAGGCAACCAGTAACTTCTGAGAAGTGGATTCAGGGGCTTCAGCTCTCTTGGGAGCAAGGATGAGGATAACATTAATACAAAGACAAGTGGCATAATGAAACAACCAAGAAGCCCCAATCTGTATCTTGACTCAAGGAAAAAAAATAGAACAAGGATAGCCCAGGCATAAAAGGAAGAGGCTTCATGAAGATTAGTAACAGGCAGATATCCTGCCTGGAGGTATCTCAGGACAATAGAGACGGTATGGAAGAAAAATCCACCAATCGCTATGTATATAACAGGTCTTGATGTAGCCCTTGAGCCCATCCACAACTCTACAGCGCTTACTATGGCAGCTGCAAAATAGAGTGTTAAGGCAATCTCAAATAAAATGGTTCCCAATTTTGCCTCAATAGGCTTAAGTTTTAGTGTTTAAAAGCATCCCAGCTCGCAATTTGTAATCTTGATGCCCAGGGCATCAGCCATCTCTCCAACTTCTCTGTATTGAAGCCCGAGGTCTTCAGCAATCTGTCTCGCTATAGCACAGGATATCCTGTTATTTATCGCCCTTTTATTGAGTTCCTGAGATAACAATATTTTTTTATTAATTAAACCCTCTGTTTTTTTTAAGGCCTCTTCCATATTATCGGGTCTTACGACTATATCTGCCCGCTCCTTCACCTTTATTGCTGATTCCTTTGGAGGTCTTTCAAGACCATTTACAAATACTACTACATCTGGCTTTAAAAACTCAATCGGGCTGTTTCCTTCAATGATTATCCCTTTATAATTTGATAGCCGCTCCAGACTCATAGAAAGCAATTCAGATAATGCTTCTACCGGACATTGAACCCACAGAACCTCACAGGCACCTGCCTCAAGGTATTTCTTTGTGTCCTTTCCTTCTACAGAAAGAATATCCTTATTAGTAACAATCGTTGAGTAAAAGCCTGTCTTTGTATATTTTATAACTGCCCAGTTTTTGCCAAGTGTCATGAGAAGCCTTGTTCCAAAGGTTGTCTTTCCACAGCCGCTGTAGGAACCTCCTATAAGAACAACAAAGGGCTTCATAATGTATAATATCAAAAATGCTAAGGATAGCTGTTATAGATGGTCAGGGAGGAGGTATTGGTTCCCTTATTGTGAAGAGGCTAAGGGAGGAGTTTGCAGAGACAGTGGAGATAATTGCCCTTGGCACGAATTCCACAGCAACCACCCAGATGATGAAGGCAAAGGCAAATAAGGGAGCTACTGGAGAAAATGCCATTATCTATAATTCTCAGAGAGTTGATCTTATAATTGGCACCATGAGTATAATTATTGGAAATGGCATGCTTGGAGAATTAACGCCTGAAATGGCTACAGCAATCTCTGCTGCAGGTTGTCCAAAGTTTTTGCTTCCCTTAAATCAAGAGCAGGTGCATATAGCAGGTGTTAAAAAAGAGCCACTTCCCCATCTTGTGGAAGAGCTAATAAGCATGGTGAAGGAATACAAAAAGGAGATAGAAAAAATTTAATCTGATGGAGGTGTAAGCATGTGTGAGGCAAATGCCTATGTATATGAAGATGGCAAAGAGATACTTTTTCTTGAGGGAGTTGATATATTGATACCTGAAGGTGACAGGCTATTTCTCAGGAATCTCTTCGGAGAGCAGAAGACCTTTGAGGGCAGGATAAAGGAGATTTCTCTCATTAAACACAAGATTGTCCTCGAAAAATTAAAATGACAGAGAAGATCTGGAGGCTCATTGATACAGGACCAGAGGATGCAGATTTTAATATGGCACTTGATATTGCCATTTCTGAATCTGTTTGTAAAGGAATAGTTCCTCCTACTTTGAGATTTTATTCATGGAATAAGCCCTCACTGAGCCTAGGATATTTTCAGACTCCAAGAGGTATTTCCTTTAAATCCTGCTCCTTTCTTGATATTCCTGTGGTAAGGAGGCCAACAGGTGGAAGGGCAATTTTGCATTACAATGAGCTCACTTATAGTTTTTCTTCAAATTATAATGATTTCTTTAAAGGGGCAGGACTCTTTGAAACATACAGGGTCATTTCCCTGTGTTTTGTTGAGGCCTTAAGGAGTTTCAATCTCCCGGTGACTATGGAAGATAAAAAAAATGTTAGATATGGTCATAATCCATTATGTTTTCTGTCGAGCTCTTATGGTGAAGTGATTCTCTGGAATAAGAAGATCCTTGGCAGCGCCCAGAGGAGATTAAAAGAAGGTTTTCTTCAGCAGGGCAGTATGCCCTATTATATAGAAAGAGAGATTATAAAAAGGGTATTTAATTCTGCTTCGCTGAGTCACCAGCTGGTGGGGCTTTTTGAGTTATTGAGAGAGCAGAGGATGGATACAATAATAGATGACAACAGCTTAAAACTTGAAATCATAAGGGCCTTTGAAAGAAGGTTTAATATTAAATTTATTAAAGAAAGACCTTCAGGACTTGAAATAAAAAGGGCAGAGGAACTCAGGAATTCCTTATTGATAACTACATAAAAATTGTAGGGGTTCAAGACTTTGAACCCCTACAAGAACTATCTCTGGCCTGTCGCTCTGTCGTATAGATATACAAAGGCAGAGGAAAGAACAGAGAGATTTATATATATCTGGATAATTGAGAGAATGAGCTGATAGAGGGCAAGGCCTGAAAGGCTTTTAAAAAAAGTTCCCAGGAATCCAAAAGAGATGGTAAGTATTATTGCCCCAATGCTTAAGAGACTGTAAAAGACAAGGGCATCAGGCCTCCCTATAACGAAGTCAAAAGAATCTTTCAAGGCTGCCAGGGTCTTCTCCTCCTTTAAAATCATAAAACCAGCAGCATAAGTAAATATTGCCATAAAGAATATTACTGCACCAAGTGAAATCAATATTGATAAGAGGTTTAAAAAGTTCCTTAAGAAATCCCTTAAGAGACCACCACTAATTGAAGTGCCCACCTTTGTAAGACCACTAAAAAGTCCTGCTAAAAAGGATATCATGATGAGCATAAGGAGTCCAAGGATTGATAACAGGAGAAATCTTTTAAATAGTTTTCTGCCAAGGCCTGTAAAAAGCCTCCAGGAGTAATTCTCTCTGCCACTGATGGAATACATAATTACGCCTGATGTACCTGCAATCGCATATATAAAAATAGTTGATGCGATGATGATATAAAGAGACAGACTGAGGATAACCGTGATTACAATGGAAAGATAGGCTGAAAGTCCTCCTTCTTTAAATATCAGTTCTGTTAGCCCTTTAAATCCATTTTCTGGGAATTCAATTCCTGTTTTTGTAAATACTATGATGAGCGGTACCCCCACAACCAGGATAAACAGGAAAAAGGTTATTATCAGGGCACCTATCTGAACAAAAAGGAGCTGATAATTTTTATTGATCCTGTCAATGCCTTGTTTTAATGCATCTCTGTATCTCATAAAAATTTATATCCCTTAAAAAGAGGTCCCCAAAAAATCGCAGATTTTTGGGGGCTGAATGTTGTTTAATATTTTTTAATTATATTATAAAAGCTGTCCCTTTCTGCAGGTATCCTGCCTGTCTTTCTTATCAGATCAATAATTTCTTCTACTGATAAGGCCTGAGGGGTGGTTACACCTGCCTCATGGGATATCTTTTCCTCCATAACAGTCCCTTCAAGGTCATCAGCACCCCACAGAAGCGCCATCTGTGCAATCCTTTCACCAAGCATTACCCAGTATGCCTTTATATGATCAAAATTATCAAGCACAAGTCTGCTTATTGCAATAGTCTTGAGGTCATCAATTGTGCTTCTTTTGTTTTCATTTCCAATATAAGGTAATGGAATGAAGGCCTGAAATCCTCCTGTCCTGTCCTGGAGGTCCCTAAGCCTGAGTAGATGCTCTACCCTGTGCTCAAGGCCTTCCACATGACCATAAAGCATGGTTGCATTCGATCTTATACCCATCCTGTGGGCAATCTCCATTATCTCAAGCCATCTCTTTGATGATATCTTCTGAGGACAGAGGATCCCTCTTACCCTTTCATCAAATATCTCTGCACCACCACCTGGTATGAGGTCAAGACCTTTTTCTTTCAGTATTTCAATGACCCTTTGAATTGAAAGACCGGATATCCTTGAGAAATGGTCTAATTCAGTGGCTGTATAGGCCTTTATTCTTAAAAAAGGGAAGGCCTCTTTTATTGAGGAGATAATATCTACATAATGCTGAAATCTCCATTCTGGATGAAGACCTCCAACAATGTGCACCTCCTGAAAACCTTTGCCTTCTGATAGATGGGAGCTTATTTTATTGAGAATTTGCTCAATGGTGAGTTCAAAGGCACCACTGTCACCTTTTGAGCGACTGAAGGCACAGAACCTGCATCTATTTATACAGAGGTTTGTGGGATTTATGTGGATATTTCTTATAAAAAAGGCATAATTACCATTTTTTGATAGGGCCACCTCACTGGCAAGCCTTCCAAGGTTGAAGAAATCATCATCCATCCAGAGACTCAGGGCAACCTCTCTGGAGAGTCTCCTTTCCCCGGGCCAGAAGGGCCCTTTGAGCTCCTTTTTTCCGTGCTCAAAGCCTACCCATTCCTTAATTGATAAAGACATAGAAAATTATAACATGAATAAGGGAGCAAAAGTAGGCTGAAGGCTATAGGCTGAAGGCTGAAGTAATAGTGCGACAGAGCGACCGTGCGATAGTGCGACCGTATTTATGGAAATTTAAATATTCCTTATAGACTGTCGCACTGTAGCACTATAGTATTGTAAAGGCATTGAGGCAGCCTGCCCTTTTTCTATCGGCAAATTACAGAGTGCGACCGTGTTGGATTTTTAAGGCTCTTTGATGTAGAATTTATATTGATGGGTGAATAGGTGATATGAGAAGAATAAAAAAGGATAGCTTTTTACTTGCCATGTTAATACTTTTATCCCCTGCAATTGCCTCTTCATTCTGTTATGATGAGGCAGCAAATAGGTATAACATAAACCCTCAGTTATTGAAGGCAATAGCCCTTTCAGAAACAGGAGAGAATCCTTCTTTAATAAATCTTAATAAAAATGGTTCCTTAGACTTCGGGCTCATGCAGATAAACTCTTCATGGATAGAGATAATGAACCTTGATAAGCAGGCGCTTCTCAGTGATCCCTGTTACAATGTTATGGTCGGTGCTGCAATCCTGAAATACTGCATTCAGAGGCATGGCTACACCTGGGAGGCTATAGGCTGTTATAATGCTAAGAATAAATTAAAGAGGATATCCTATTCCTGGAAGGTATACAGGACATTGCTCAGACTGAAGAAGTCAGAAACCATAACCACAAAAAAGGAACCCAATTAAATGAGCCTGCTGGATGAACTTCTCAAAAAGGCTGAGAGGAGACCTGATAAAGTTGACATCCCTCCACAGGTTGAACAGATTGTAGCCAGAAGAAACAAAAGAAGGATTTATGTGATTTTCGGCCTTATCATCTTCACCATCTTTTCAGGGATCCTGTTGCTGGCTTTAATGGCAAGGTTTACAGGTTTTACTCAGGTTGAAGAAATGAAGATTGTAAGGGTATCGGAAATCAGAAGTCAGAAATCAGACAATCAACCTCAATCCGGAATACCCGGCAAAGGCCAGGCCCTGCAAAATTTTAACAGTAAAGATGAGGATTCAGCAGACAAACCAGTTTATTCACCAGTAAAATCAGGGCCTACGGGTAAACCTGAAACCATGGGTCCAGAGATTGTTGAAAGAAAGGTCAGGCAAAGGGATACGGAAAAAAAAGAACTCAAAGTCCAGAAGTCAAAAATTCGAGTGGAAAAATCTAATTCCCCTCCAATGGTCCCGCTGATACCTAAGATCAAGGTCCCTGATTCCATGGTAACCCCTGGGGTTTCAGGAACAGAGATACCGAAGCAGGATTATAATCAGACAGCAACAGAAAATGGAAAGGTTGTTGAAAAAAGAGGACTTCTCTATAGGGCAAATACCTTTGAGTCAAATGGTCATTATGAGGAGGCTATTGAATATTATGAAAGGGCATTAAAAATTGATCCCTCTGATTACAGGGTCATGAATCAGATAGCCTATTTGTATATTAAACTTGGCGTTCCCGACAGGGCAATTGAATACATTGATAGATTGAAAAAATTCAGGTCTGATTATGTCCCTTCCATGATAAACCTTTCTGTGGCATTAATGATGAAGGCAGAGTATGAAGAAGCTGAGATGGTACTGCTTGAGGTCTTAGGGATTGAACCTTTCAACAAGACTGCCCTGTTCAACCTTGCAATTCTTTATGAAAACAAAGGGAGGTTTGAGGAGGCAGAAGGATATTACAAAAGGCTCTTATCTACAGGAGATCTACGAGGGAAGGAGGGTTTAAAAAGGATTAGATTAAAAAAACCTCTGATAAATAAAGATCATAATAAGAACGATCAGGATGGAAAGGAGAATCCTGAGTCTTAACCCTTCCTTTTTTATCCCTTCAATATTAAGGCTCTCAAGGGCTGTTTTTACATGGTTATCCTTTATATCCTTTTCACCTTTAAGCCAGGCAGTCATAATTGATCGTGAGGCTATGAGGTTGATAAGCCTTGGTGTGCCTCCTGAATATTTATAAATAGCCTTTATAGCTGAGTCTTTAAACTCAATATTACCTCTTCCAGCCTTTGTAAGCCTCCAGTTTAAATATTGTCTGGTATCATCATAATTTAACGGATTAAGTTTAAGTTTAACCGAGATCCTCTGGTTAAGCTGTCTTAATTTGTGCCTTTCAAGTTTTTCTATCAATTCAGGCTGGCCAATAAGCACTATCTGCAAAAGCTTTTCTGTTGTTGTTTCTATATTTGAAAGAAGTCTCAGCTCCTCAAGGGCATCATCAGGAAGGTCCTGTGCCTCATCAATGACAATGAGGATTGGCCTGCCCTGTGAGGTCCTTTCAATGAGGTAGTCCCTGAGCCTTTTGATGATATCATGCTTTGTCTCTCCAGAGGATTTAATGCCAAGGTCTTCAAGTATTGCTATGAATAATTCACGGGCATTTAATTGAGGTGTGAGTATGAGGGCAATATCTGCCTTGTCCCTCCAGTCTTCAATAAACTTTCTAATAAGTGTTGTCTTGCCCGTGCCTGGCTCGCCTGTGATAACACAGAATCCCTCTTTCTGCCTGGCAATATATTCAATACTGCTCAGACCTGTCCTGTGGCTTTCCGAGGGATAGAAGAACTCCGGATCAGGCGTGAGCCTGAAAGGATCTTCTTTGAGCCCAAAAAAGTCAAGGTAAGCCATTTTAGCCCTTTCCTAAGGTTGAGATTATCTCATAAATAGGACCTATAAGAGCAATGGCAATAAAACCAACTATGATTCCAATAATGCCAATAATAATAGGTTCTATGAGCTTGCTTAATCTCTGGGAGACATCATCAAGTTTTGCAAGATAAAAGTCAGAGAGGAATCTTAATTGTTCATCCATATTGCCTGTTGTTTCACCTATCCTGATCATCCTTCCTATAAGTGGGGGGAATATCTTCTCCTTTGAAATCCCATCAGCAATGCTTCCCCCTAAAAGGACCTCTTCCCTTATCCTCTGGATTGCCCTCCTGAAAGGCACACTATCCATTGCCTGATGGAGCATATCAAAGGTCCTGTCAATTGTAATCCCTGCTACTGTGAGAATCCTGAATTGTTCGGAAAATAGTGCCAGTGATTTATTGTAAACAATAAGTTTTATTACTGGAAGCCTGAGTGTGATCCTATCAAGGATATCCTTTGTGTCCTCCCTGAGCCTGAGAATTCTTATTAAAAGGTAAAGAATGATCAGGCAAGGGGGAAGTATAAACCACCACTGCCTTGAAAGGTCACTTACTCCCATCAAGATCCTTGTTGTAAGAGGAAGGGTAATCTTCATGTCTTTAAAGACCTGCATTATCTTTGGCAGTACATAAACAAGCCAGAAGAATGTTGCTCCAAGTGTGGCTATTAATGCAAAGACAGGATATATCATGGCCCTTTTTATAGACTGATTCAGATCCTCTATCCTTTTAAGATGCTCGGCTATTTCTTTGAGGCTTTCGTCAAGCCTTCCTGTTTCTTCACCAACCTTTATAAGATTTAAAAAGACAGGAGGAAAAAGACTCTTATATTGTTCAAGTCCTTGAGAAAGGCTTAAGCCGAGCTCTATATTTGAGGTTATTGCCCTGAGTTTCTCCTTAAAAAAAGGGTCCCTTTCTGTTTCTGTAAGTTCCCTCAGCGCCTCAGTTATAGGAATCCCTGCCCTGACCATTATAGAGAGATTGCTTGAGAATTCAATAAGTGTTTTTCTATTTATTTTTTTAAAAAGCAGGAGTCTTTTAAAATATGCTCCCAGAGGAGATGTCCTTTTTATTTTAAGAACATAGAGACCAGCACCCTGAAGGATCTCCATGGCTGAGCCTTCATCTAAATGGTCAATAGATGCCCTTATCTTATTGCCATCCCTGTCTATCGCCTCATATTTAAATTCAGCCATCTTCCTCCTGATTTATTGAAAATAATTTAGTTAGTTTGCATGACTAAATCACTAATTCACTTGAGTCTAATTCACTACTTTAGCTATCCCACAATCCTTGTGAGTTCTTCAAGAGATGTAAGGCCAAGGAGAACCTTTTTAATGCCATCATCTCTCATAAAGGAGGTTCCTTTTCTGTGAGCTGTCTCCTTCATCGCAAGGACAGAACTACCATCTGCAACCATGCTTTTAAGCTCATCATCAAATATAATGACCTCTCCAATAGCTGTCCTTCCTGAATATCCTGTGTGATGACAGAACTCACAACCCTTAGACCTGAAAAGCCTCTTTGTTCTACCTATCTCTGGCTGAAGCTGGGGATCAGAGGTCTGAGATAACAGGTCTGAAATTATTTCAGGTCTTACAGGATACTCCACCTTACATTTCGGGCAGAGCAACCTTACAAGCCTTTGAGCTATTACACCCAGTATTGATGAGCTCAAAAGGAATCTATCAATCCCGAGGTCAATTAATCGTGGGACAACAGTGACAGCATCGTTTGTATGAAGTGTGCTCAGCACAAGGTGTCCTGTAATGGATGCCCTTATGGCTATCTTTGCTGTCTCTTCATCCCTGATCTCACCGAGGAATATTACATCGGGGTCATGTCTCATAAAATTCCTTCCTGCAAGGACAAAATCAAGTCCCACATTTTCATTCACCTGCACCTGTCTTACAAAGCTCATCCTGTATTCCACAGGGTCTTCAATGCTCATGACATTTTTTTCAAGGAGATCGATTTCTCTCATGGCAGCGTAGATAGTGGTGGTCTTACCACTTCCAGTTGGCCCGGCAACTATTATCATGCCATGGGGTTTTGAAAAAAGCATTCTGAGTTTATTTATATCCTCTGGCCGGAATCCAAGATTTTCAAGCCTGAGAAGTTGACCACTGGAACCTAATACCCTTATCACCACATTTTCCCCATATATGGTGGGGACAATAGATACCCTCATCTCATAGCCTTTGTCAAGAAACTGGAACATAAATGCCCCATCCTGCGGGAGTCTCTGTTCTGTAATGTCAAGTCTTGCAAGGACCTTTATCCTTGAGATCATGGGGGCCTGGGCTATCTTTGGAATGCAAAAGCCATACTGTAGTATTCCATCTATCCTGTAAAATACATCAACGGAATCATAGGAGCTTGAGATATGTATATCTGTTGCCTTTCTCCTCATCCCCTCTGTTATAAGGAGATCAACGAGGTTTGATACTGTCTGTGGAACTGCTGTTTCCTGGTTTGTTAATTCTGTGACAATTGTTTCAATCTTCTCTTTTACAGGATTTTCCATGAAGTAATAGGCCCTTTCAAGGGCCTCATTAAAGGATTCTGAATCAACAATTGCAACTTCAGGTGGTACGCCAGTTGCTCTTGTTACCGCATCTATTGCACCAACATTGCCGGGATTAGTTATGCCTATGAGGAGCCTTCCGTTTCTCATCTCAATAGGTATAAACCTGAATCTCTGGGCCATTGATTTTGGAATCTTCTGAAGACCCTCTGCTGAGAGAGGATAATTCAATATATCAATGAATTCAAGACCTGCCTGCTCCGCAATGGTCTGGGCTATGTCTATTCCGGATACAAATCCCAGCTTTATAAGTATGTCTCCAAGAAGCTGCCCTGTTGCCTGCTGATGTTTAAGGGCAACCTGTAGTCTTGCTTCATTTAGAAGACCTTTTTCTTTTAAAAGTTCACCGAGGGGCTTCTTCATGTAGAGAGTTATCTAATCCCAGATCCCTGCTCTCCACCCCAAAAGAACTGCTGATTTTTTGGGGACCACTGCTGGGAGACCTGTTCCATTGTAAGGGGTCTGAGCATTATTACAAGCTCTTTTCTGTCTTTTACCTTTTCGTGACTTTTAAAAAGATTACCTATAATGGGTATGCTACCAAGAAGAGGAACCCTGTTTTCCTTTACAGAATCCTTTTCCTGTATAAGACCACCTATTATTATGGTCTCTCCATTTTTAACCTTTATTATTGTGCTCATCTCCCTGAGGTCAACGGTTGGAAGAGATATCTTTGTCTGGCCTATGGTCTTTTCTTCCATTGCCACAAGATCAGATATTATAGGAGTAATAGTCAGGGAAATCTCTCCTCTTTCATTAACAAAGGGTATAACACCGAGCATGATGCCTGAAAGGACATTTGATGTATTTACTGTAAATGTTGTGGTTGGAGCAGTGCCTGTTTGAGTGGTGGTAGTCTCAACCCTTGATATAAAGGAAACATTCGTTCCTACACTGAGAAGGGCTGTCTGGCCATTCATTATACTTACTTTTGGATTCGAAAGTACGTTTACCTTGCCCTGTGTTTCAAGTGCCCTCAATATAGAATTAAAGTTGGCTCTTGTAACACCAATATTGAATCTCGGTATATCAACAAAATCCTTAAATCCTTCAGTGCCAACTGTAATATCTCCAACACCTCGCCAGTTACCAAGGAAGCTCCAGTCAATTCCGTATTTCAGTGTATCATTGAGCTGGACCTCTGCGATCTTTGCCTCAATCAGGACCTGTCTTGAGAGGGATTCTTTCAATTTGTTTAAAAATCTCTCAACCTGTGAAAGGTCCCTTTTACCCCCTGTTACAAATACAGTACCTGTGACCTTATTGATTGTGAAGTATGGTTTTAGGTTAGCTGTAGAAATTTCAAGTATCCTTTTAATGGATTCCTCAAGACCCTGCCAGAAATTGTAGGCACCTTTATCAGAAGTTATCTTCTGGGAGATGTTACCTTTAATGTTACCTGAGGTGACACCTGTACCAGCTGTCTGCATTCCACCAAGGATATCTCCTCCAAGATCTACATCCATGCTCTGAGATACAGGTGGTAAAGGAAGTTCAAAGACCTTTGTCTTCTGTGGCATAACCCTCAGTACATTGTTCTTAATCTCCCAGAAATAATCCAGGCTATCAAAGACTGCCTCAAGGGCCTCATAAAGGGTAACATTTCTAAGGGTTGTTGTTACCGGGGTATCTGCATTCACGCCACTTTCAATTATAAGATTCAGACTCCCTGCATCTGCAATGATATAAAGTATATCCCTGAGAGGTGAGTTTCTTGCAATGATATCCCTTCTGATTTCCTCAAGAGGAGAGAGTTTTTCACTAACAGGAGATGGCTCTAAGGTAGGTTCCTCCTGTATTTTAATTTGCTGGTTTGAAAACTCCGGACTTTTAACCTCATTGCTTGGTGTAGTTATCTCTCTATGGGCACAGGACAGGAGAGAAGATATAAGGAGGACACTAAATAACTTTTTCAATAAAGACCTCCTTTTTTTGTTTTGCCTCACCACTGTTACTTCATCATTTCCAAGAGGCTATAAATAAAATATAACAACTTATGGTCTTTGTCAAGGAAAAATAGTTGCCCCTTAACAGGAAGGTAAGGTTGAGATATGCAGAATTGACAGGGAAAAATTGGAATTAATCTGGATAAGGTGGGGAAGAGGTAGTGTTTTTGAGGAGGTAAGAAGGGGAGTAAAGTTTTAAGAAAGAAAGGGTCTGAACTACAGGTCTCCTGTAGTAAATGCAGTGGGTGTGGGACTCTTCAGCCTTTTTCCACAGCCCAGACGCCCGTGTTACTTCATTGATTTATCTTTTCTGATTGGGCTAAAATTTTACTACAGGCTCCAAGGGGAGCTTAACAAGCATTTTAAGGAGGTATTTATGAAAAGTTTTTTAATTTTGTTCCTTTCAGTGGTTACTATCCTGAGCCTCTCTTTTAAAATGGCTGAAGCTCAGGAGGCTGGTGAGCTGGGTATCAAACTTCAGAGTATCAATTTTGAGGATGTATCTGACACTACGGCCTATGCATCTGTCTTTGGCTATATTAATACCACACCGAATGCAGCAATAGGTTTTGAGATAGGAACAGCAAAAATAGAAGGTGAAACTTATTATAGAGGGAGTGACCGTTATGAAGAGTCAATTGATTTTACTCCCATTGAGGTGAATCTGAAGCTCAAGGCAAAATCAAGGGGTGGGACAGGTTTTGGCCTTGACCTTGGTGGTGGTGTTAGCTACAATGTGCTTAGTTATACACTCTATGTAAATAATGTAAAGGTAGTTGATGAGAACAAGAATCTCTTTGGCTGGCAGGCCTTTGTAGCAGGAAAATATTTCTTTACACCTCCAAGGGCAAACTTCGGAATCTTTGCTGGTGCTGAAATAAAATACCAGTGGGTTAATTCCTTTACAGAATATGGACAAAAAGTAGATCTATCAAATACAAGATTCGGCCTTGAGCTCGGTGTCATGTTCTAAATCCTTATCTTTAATCTTAGCCGCAACCTTAATATTTTTTTCTTCCTGTAGGGTTGAGCATAAGATAAAGGAACCTGAATCCATCAGGGTGGGAGCCCTTGCTGATGCAAGGATGCTCCTGCCCCTTTTTGCCTCTGATAGTGCCTCTGCTGATATAAGCGGTCTTATATTTAACGGCCTCACAAAGTATGATAAGAATATTAATCTCACTGGTGATCTTGCACGCTCCTGGGAGATTAAAAACAATGGTAGAGAGATAGTGTTCCATCTGAGAAAGGGTGTTAAATGGCATGATGGGGTAGAATTTACCTCAAGGGATGTGGTCTTTACCTACAGGGCTGTTACTGATCCAAAGAATCCAACTCCCTATAGCGGGATTTATGGTCCTGTGGAAAAAGTAGAGGCTGTTGATAAGTATACAGTAAGGGTTCTTTATAAAGAACCCTTTGCTCCTGCCCTTGAATCATGGGGGATGGGGATATTGCCAGCCCATCTTCTTGAAGGCAAAGACCTTGCAAAGAGTGAGCTCAACAGGGCTCCTGTTGGCACAGGTCCATACAGACTCAAGAGATGGATAACAGGTCAGAGGATTGAGCTTGAGAGATTTGAGGATTATTTTGAGGGAAGGCCAAATATTAAGAAATATATAGCGAGAATAATACCTGATATATCCACCATGTTTCTTGAACTCAAGTTCGGAGGCATTGATTATATGGGCCTTACTCCGGGCCAGTATAAATTGAAGGCAGAGACAGAATATTTTAAGGAGAGATTTCAGAGATTCAGATACCCGGCCTTTGGGTATACCTATCTCGGGTTTAATCTGCTTGATGAGAGATTTAGTGATGTAAGGGTCAGAAAGGCTATAGCCTATGCTATTGACAGAGAAAAAATAATAAAGGGTGTCCTTCTTGGTTATGGAAGACCCTGTACAGGACCATTTCCTCCGGATTCATGGGCTTACAATAAAAACATTAAAGGCTATCCCTATGACCCTCAGAAGGCACTGGAGCTTCTTAAGGAGGCAGGGTGGGTAAGAGGTAATGATGGCTTATTAAGGAAATCAGATGGCAGGCCTTTTAAATTCACTGTGCTTGTAAATCAGGGCAATTCTCAGAGACTCCTAACAGCTCAGATAATCAAAGAAGACCTCAAAAAGATAGGTATAGAGATGGATATAAAGGTGCTTGAATGGCAGACCCTGCTACATCAGTTTATTGATAAAAAGCTCTTTGAGGCTGTAATAATGGGATGGGCACTATCAAGAGACCCTGATATTTATGACATATGGCATTCATCAAAGACAAAGCAAGGAGAGTTTAATTTTATCTCCTACAGTAATCCCGAGGTGGACCGCCTGCTTCTTCAGGGAAGGACTACCCTTGACATAAATAAAAGAAAGAAGATTTATCACAGGCTCCATGAGATACTGCATGAGGAACAGCCTACAGTCTTTTTATATGTCCCTGATGCCCTTCCAGTGATTCACAAAAGGTTCAAAGGCATAGAGCCATCACCTATTGGGATATGGCATAACTTTATTCACTGGTATGTGGTGAATGAATGAAGGAGTGTAAAGGCTTAAGGCTTTAGGCTTAAGACTTAAGGAGAAACTTCAGCCTTCAGCCTACTTTCTTCAGCCTATAGCCTTCAGCCTAATCTCTTCTGCCTTCAGCCTCACTTCACACTTTACACCCTCAAAGGCATAGACAATCCTTTTTTCCCTTTCAAGCCTTTCGGATGGAAAGGCTGAAGGTTTAAGATTCTGGATCGCTCGGCAAAGCTCATCCTTTGAAGGAAGGTCCTCTATCCTTTCACCAATAACCTTACCTGTAAGGACATCCATTATCCTTGCCCTCTCTCCATCAGTGACTGCTGCATAGGGGATTTGAGTTTCCTTTATAACCCTTGCAAAGGCAAGGATATATCTCTCCCAGGATTCAATGGAGGTGGGTGAACACCTGATAAGCATTGCCTCTGAGTTGTTGAGTTTAATAATAAAATCAATGGAAACCTTTATGATACAATCACTCAATTTGAGTTCAAATTCAGGATCAATAAGGATCTCCTCTTTTGAAAAACCCTTATCTTTTGTAAGAAACTGCCACACCTTCATCCTTATACCACTGAGTTGAAGGAGTTCCTTCTTTTCTTCTTCCTCTATCTTCTGCCTTATAAGTTCTTTTCTTGAAATGTTATTCTCCAAGATAGGCCCTCCTTAATTCCTCGTTATTTAATAGTTCAGGGCCCTTTCCCTCAAGCCTTATAAGACCTCCCTCTATCACATAGGCCCTGTGAGAAAGTGAAAGGGCTGCCTTTGCATTCTGCTCCACAAGGAGCACTGTAACACCAGAGGAATTTATTTTTTTAATAATGGAAAATATCTTTGTTACCATAAGGGGCGAAAGTCCTAAGGATGGTTCATCAAACATTATGAGTTTTGGCTCTGACATAAGTGCCCTTGCAATGGCAAGCATCTGCTGTTCTCCTCCACTTAAGGTGCCTGCGATCTGTTTTCTTCTTTCCTTTAAGACAGGGAAAAGCTGGAATATCTCATCAGTGATAGAGGGACTTAGCCTTTTTGTAAAGGCTCCCATTTCAAGATTCTCCATAACTGTTAAATAAGGGAATATCCTCCTTCCTTCGGGCACAAGTGTAAGTCCCCTTCTCATGATTTTATGAGAAGGTTGTCCTGTTATGTCTTCACCATTAAAGATTATTCTTCCTGAAAGTGGTCTTACCGCACCAGCAATACTCATAAGTGTGGAGGTCTTTCCAGCTCCATTCGAGCCGATTATTGAGACTATCTCTGCCTCTCTTACACTTAAAGTAATTCCCTTTACAGCCTTTATAGGGCCATAGGATACCTGAAGATCAATAATCTCAAGCATGGGATTCCTTTCCAAGATAGGCCTCTATTACAAGGGGATCATTCTTTACAGTCTCAGGTGTTCCCTCAGCTATCTTTACTCCATGGTCAAGGACAATTATCCATTCAGAAATACCCATCACGACCTTCATATCATGTTCTATAAGGACTACGGTCTTACCAATTTCTTTCAATCTCTTCATTATCTCCATCATCTCTGCTGTTTCCTGAGGGTTCATACCTGCTGTTGGCTCATCCAGAAGTATTACCTCTGCTTCTGTGGCAAGGGCCCTTGCAATCTCCAGCCTTCTCTGACTCCCGTAGGGTAATTCTCCAGCTAATTTATTTAGCTCCTCATGAAGACCAACGAATTCAAGATACTCATAAGCCCTCTGCCTCAGGGACTCCTCCTGTCTTAAGAAGTCCTTTGTCCTTAAAAGAGAAATCCATATCTTCTGGCCATAGGAGTTGTGCTGACCTGAAAGGACATTTTCAAGGACAGTCATTTCTTTAAATAATCTTATGTTCTGAAAGGTCCTTGCAATACCAGCCTTTGAAATACTGTGAGGTGAAAGACCTACAATATTTTTACCTTTAAATAAAATCTCTCCCCTTGATGGTTTTGTTAGACCTGTCAGGCAATTAAAAAGGGTTGTCTTTCCGGCACCATTAGGTCCTATAATTGAAAATATTGCATTTTCCTTGATTCTAAAGGAAACCTCTTCAAGGGCAGCAAGTCCACCAAAGTACTTTGTTAATCCTTTGAACTCAATTATATGCATCTTAAGCTCGCATTTTATTCAAATCTTTTATTACGGCTTACTGCGTCTACTAATGACTAATCCCTGTGGTCTGAATATCATCATAAAAATAAGGCCTGCACCGAGAAATACCATCCTGTATTGCTCAAATTCTCTGAGTATTTCAGGAAGCACTACAAGTATGAGAGCACCGATAATGGAGCCAGCTATTGAGCCCTGACCGCCGAGTATCACCATTGATAGTATCAGAACTGACTCAAGGAATGTAAAGCTTTCAGGAGATACAAACCGCATCTTTGCTGCAAAGAGCTGACCTGCCAGACCTGCCCAGAGGGCTCCAAAGGTAAAGGCATAGAGTTTGTAAAGAAAGGTGTCTATTCCGATTGTAGAGGCTGCAATCTCATCATCTCTTATACTCATCCAGGCCCTTCCAGCCTTTGAATTGATTACCCTGTTTATTAAGAATATTGTAAGAAGCACAAAAAAAAGCACCAGATAATAATACTCTGTTATACCCTTAAATTCAATCCCCATGATTGAAGGTCTTTGAATCCCGGTTATGCCATTTGGTCCATTTGTTACACTCACCCAGTTATTAAGAACAATCCTTGTGATCTCACCAAATCCAAGGGTCACTATTGCAAGGTAATCGCCTCTTAATCTCAGGGCAGGTATTCCGACAAGTAAACCAGCCAGAGCGCTTATTGCCATGGAAAGAGGAAGGGAGCCCCAGAATCCAAAACCTAAGGTTGTATTGAGGAGTGCATAAGAATAGGCACCAATGGCATAAAAGGCAGCAAAACCAAGATTAAGAAGCCCTGTATATCCAACCATTATATTAAGTCCCAGTGAAAGGATTATGTATATGCCTGCGAGGCTTGCAGTATCCACCACATAGGTGCTTGTAACAAAGGGTAACACCAAAGCAACAGAAAGGCAAAGATAGAGGTATGCAGCAGAAGGTATTTTTTTAATCTGTTCAAAAAGCCTGATCTGTTTTTTCCTTGATAAGGTAATAGTTTTTCCAAATTTTACAGCCCAGACGCCTGTGTTACCGAGAAACCTCCAGAGAATCACTGCACCAAGGATGCCTCCTGATATTGCAATAGCTGTTTTTACTCCTGTAAAGGGAAAACAGAGGAGGCCAAACCATGCCGGGATAAGAAGCCAGTGCGGGCAACGCCTTAGCCATTCAATAGACATTTAAACCTTCTCCTCCATCGGTCTCTTAAAAAGTCCGGTCGGCCTTATCAGGAGGATAATTATAAGGACAATGAAGGCATAGGCATCTTTATATTCGCTTGAGATATAACCTGCTGCAAGGCCTTCTATCAAGCCAAGAAGGAGCCCACCGACCATTGCACCAGGTATGCTTCCTATGCCACCAAGTACAGCAGCAGTGAATGCCTTTATCCCTGCTATATAGCCCATGTAATAATTAATCAGGCTGTAATAAAGGGTTACCATAAAGCCTGCTACCCCAGCCAGTGCAGAGCCGATGATAAAGGTTATGGCTATTATCCTGTCTGTATCTATTCCCACAAGGGATGCCATGACCCTGTCCTGAGCAACTGCCCTCATTGCCTTGCCAGTTTTTGTCCTTGAGATAAAGAAATGAAGGAAGATCATTACTACAGAGGACAGGACGATTATGGTTAGCTGCACAGGTGTTATCTTTGCACTTCCAATCGTAAGGCCTGTATTGGAAAAAACAGGTGGGAAGACCTTATATGTAGCACCCTGTGTGAGCATCACAAAGTTCTGAAGAAATATGGATACCCCAATTGCGCTTATAAGTGGACTTAATCTTGGAGCATTTCTTAAAGGTCTGTAGGCAATCCTTTCAATAGTTGCTCCATAGGCTGAGACAAAGATAATGCTTAGAAGCAGGCTCAAGACAAGGCTCAGAAGGATATGGGTTTCTGTTAATCCTGCCCCTGTAAGGAAGCCAAAACTTATTACCGTCATATAGGCACCAAGCATGTATATCTCACCATGGGCAAAATTTATAAGTTGAAGGATTCCATAGACCATGGTGTAACCAAGGGCTATGAGTGCATAAACATAGCCAAGGGTTAATCCCTGTATGAATTGCTGTAAAAACATCTCACTTAGTCCTCAAGCTTACTGTAGGGGCAATTCATGAATTGCCCCTACTACTTCAGCCTTCAGCCTTCAGCCTAATTTCTTCAGCCTTCAGCCTTCAGCCTATAGCCTTCAGCCTAATCTCTTCAGCCTTCAGCCTATTCACCCCTAAGTTTCTTTTTCAAAAGTTCATTGACCAGTTGAGGAGATGCCTTACCCTTTGTGAGTTTCATGACCTGACCAACGAAGAATCCAAGGAGTTTTTCCTCACCTGCCCTGTATCGTGCTACCTCCTTTGGAGCTTTATTAAGAACCTCTTCAATTGACCTCTCTATGAATGATTCATCTGTTATCTGCATGAGGCCTTTTTCTCTTACAATCTCCTCAGGTGACTTTCCTGTCCTGTAGGCTTCTTCAAAGACAGTCTTTGCTATCTTCTGAGAAATCGTACCTTCATCAATTAATTTCAGGAGACTTACCATTGCCTCAGGTGTTACTGGATTATCTTCAAAACCTTTATTTTCCTCATTTAAGAGTCTTGAAAGTTCACCCATTATCCAGTTTGCAACTATCTTTGGGGCACCTCCAAGGCTCACCACCCTTTCAAACCACTCAGCGATGCTCAGTTCCTGTGCAACAAACATGGCATCATAGGCAGGAAGACCATATTGTTTCATAAATCTTTCTTCTTTCTGCTGGGGTAATTCTGGAAGGGTCCTTTTAATGTTCTCTATAGTTTCCTTAGATATTTCCACAGGGACAAGGTCTGGCTCTGGAAAGTATCTGTAATCATGTGCCTCTTCCTTTGACCTCATAGACTGGGTTGTCTCTGTCTTTGAATCCCAGAGTCTTGTCTCCTGTATGACCTTTCCTCCTTCCTCAAGAATCCTTATCTGCCTTTCAATCTCATACTCAAGGGCCTTTTCAACAAATCTAAAGGAATTTATGTTTTTTATCTCTGTTTTTATTCCAAATTCAGTGCTTCCAAAAGGTCTTACCGATACATTTGCATCACACCTCAGAGAGCCCTGTTCCATGTTACCATCGCAAACACCAAGGTATCTTAGTATTTGCCTCAGCCTTTTCATGAACTGGGCAGCCTCTTTTGGACCTCTTATGTCAGGCCTTGTAACAATCTCCATAAGGGGCACACCAGCCCTGTTGAGGTCAACGAGGCTATAGTCACCATCATGGATATTTTTGCCAGCATCCTCTTCAAGGTGAATTCTTATAATGCCAATCCTTTTGATATTTCCATCAACCTCTATGTCAAGATAACCATCTTCACAAAGAGGTAGTTCATACTGGCTAATCTGATAACCCTTTGGCAAGTCTGGATAAAAATAATTTTTTCTTGCAAATCTGCTATAAGGTGCTATCCTGCAATTCATGGCAAGGCCTGTCTTTATGGTATAAAGCACAGCCTTGTTATTAAGCACAGGCAGAACCCCTGGCATGCCAATACAGACAGGGCAGACCTGTGTATTTGGTTCAGCACCAAAGGTGGTAGGACATCCACAGAATATCTTTGATTCTGTAAGCAGCTGGGCATGAATCTCAAGCCCTATAACTGCCTCGTATTGTCTATTGAACATGGGATTTTACCTCAATTCAATATCTGGTTTCTTCTTATGCCACTCAGTTGCCTGCTCATAGGCATGGGCAAGCTGAAGGATTGTTTCTTCATCAAAAGGCCTTCCTATTATCTGAAGACCAATAGGAAGTCCCTCTGAGCTAAAACCGCAGGGAATTGATATAGCAGGCACACCCGCAAGATTTACGGATATAGTAAAGATATCGCTTAGATACATCCTGAGTGGATCAGATACCTTTTCTCCTATCCTGAAGGCAGGTGTAGGTGATGTAGGTGTTATTATTACATCAACTGACCTGAAGGCCTCTTCAAAGTCTCTTTTTATGAGTGTCCTTACCTGCTGTGCCTTTTTGTAATAAGCCTCATAATAGCCTGATGAAAGGGCATATGTTCCAAGCATTATCCTCCTTTTTACCTCATCTCCAAAGCCCTGTGATCGGGTTTTCATGTATGTATCTATTAAGTCTTTGCCATTTATTCTCAATCCATATTTAACACCGTCATATCTTGCAAGGTTTGAAGACGCCTCAGAAGTAGCCAGTATGTAATAGGTTGCAACTGCATATCCTGTATGTGGTAAAGAAATATTTACCACATGAGCACCCATGCTGCTGAGGAGTTTAACTGCACTTAAAACCGCCTCCTTCACCTCTTTGTCTGTGCCTTCAATGAAATATTCTTCTGGAATACCAATCTTTAACCCTTTTATATCCTTACCGAGGGCTTTAGTAAAGTCCTTTGGAGGATATGGTGCAGATGTGGAATCCTTCGGGTCATGACCTGCTATGAAATTCATAATAATGGCAGAGTCATAGACAGTCTTTGTAATCGGGCCTATCTGGTCAAGGGATGATGCAAAGGCAACAAGGCCAAATCTTGAAACGCTCCCGTATGTTGGTTTTAACCCAACAACTCCACAGAGTGCCGCAGGCTGTCTTATTGAACCACCTGTATCAGAACCAAGGGCAGCAATACATTCATCTGCACTGACTGCTGCTGCTGAACCGCCACTGCTACCACCAGGAATACGCTCAGTATCCCAGGGATTTTTTGTAACACCAAAGGCTGAATTTTCTGTTGAGGAGCCCATAGCAAATTCATCCATGTTTGTCTTGCCTGTCAGTATATAACCTGCCCTGATAAGCCTTTCAGTAACAGTGCTTTCATAGGGCGGTATAAAGTTTTCAAGTATCCTTGATGCACAGGTTGTCTTTATCTTAGAGGTACAGATATTGTCCTTTACAGCAATAGGAATACCTGTAAGAGGTGTTGCCTTACCTTCAAGTATCAGTCTTTCTGCTAACTGAGCTGCCTTTTTTGCCTCATCAGGTGTGAGGGTAATATAGGCATTTATTAATGGCTCTACTTTATCTATCCTTTTATAAAGATCCTCTAAGAGCTCTGCTGGTCTCAGCTCCTTTTTGAGGAGGAGTTGACTGAGGGTCTTTATGTCAAGGCTATAGAGATTTTCCATATCAGACATTCCTTCCAGTGGAATGATATATAAAGCCAAGGTCTTTAAGTTTTTTAGGTTCATAGATATTTCTAAGGTCAAAGAAATATCTGTCCTTCATCAGAGATTTTATCCTTTCAAGTTCAAGATTCCTGAATTCATTCCATTCTGTAACTATGACCAGTGCATCAGCACCACTACAGGCATCATAGGGATCTTCAGCATATATTATGTCAGGGAAAAGGCCTTTCATGTCATTCATGGCAGCAGGGTCGTATGCCCTGATTACTGCACCTGATTTTTTAAGTTCATTGATTATGTAGATAGAAGGTGACTCCCTTATATCATTGGTATTAGGTTTAAAAGAAAGGCCCAGGATTGTTATGACTTTATCTTTAAGATTGCCAAGGGAAGAGCTTATCTTTTTGACCATCCTTTCACGCTGAAGCTGGTTTACTTTTACAGCAGCCTTTACGATATGAAGTTCCTCTGCATGCTCCTCAGCAAGTCGTATGAGGGCAAGGGTATCCTTGGGAAAACAGGAGCCACCATAACCAGGGCCAGGATGGAGAAATTTAGGACCTATCCTCTGGTCAAGCCCCATTGCCTTTGCAACTATATGAACATCAGCTCCGACCTTTTCACAGAGATTTGCAATCTCATTTATAAATGATATCTTTACAGCAAGAAAAGAATTGGAGGCATATTTTATCAACTCGGCTGTCTCAATATTTGTTATCACAAAGGGCGTTTCAATAAGATAAAGTGGCCTGTAGAGATCTCTCATGATAGCAATTGCCTCAGGGCTTTCTGCTCCTATGACAACCCTGTTTGGTCTCATGAAGTCTTCTATTGCAGAACCCTCCCTGAGAAATTCCGGGTTTGATACTATATCAAAGCGATGATCTTCATTAAGGGCTTCAGATATAATCTTTTTTAATCTTTCACCTGTGCCAACAGGGACTGTGCTCTTTGTCACTATTACCTTATAGCCATCCATATTTCTTGCTATCTGTTTTGCCACTTCTTCAACATAGCTGAGGTCTGCTGAGCCATCTCCCCTGGGTGGGGTGCCAACAGCAATGAATATCACAAGGTTGTTTTTTACGGCATCAGCAATCTCAGTGGAAAATCTGAGCCTTCCATTTTTAAGATTTTTATTTACAAGGCTTTCAAGACCTGGTTCAAAAAAGGGAACAATACCCTTTTTTAAGGATTCAATCTTGGATTGGTCTTTATCAACGCAGGTAACATAGAGGCCGAATTCCGCAAAGCAGGCACCTGTTACAAGACCCACATAACCTGTTCCAATAACTCCTATATGCAATGGAAGCCTCCTTCAGGCAATCTCAAAGTAGTGGCGTATGGCAACCAATTAGTAGGGGTTCAATATTTTGAACCCCTACAGTGCGACCGTGCTACAGTGCAACAGTAAAATAAGGATTTATTATTATACACTATCACCTCGCGACCGTGCGACCCCCTACATAGGCTTTAGGCTTAAGGCGATAGAGCGATAGTGCGACCGTGCGATAGTGCGACAGTCTGTAGGAATATTTAAATTTCCATAAATATACGGTCGCACTGTAGCACTGTCGCACTGTCGCACTAAGTTGGCACTGTCGCACTGTAGCACTGTCGCACTCTGTCGCACT